>CAZMDL010000090.1:0-5967 GCA_964565285.1 uncultured Candidatus Saccharibacteria bacterium | reverse complement strand
ATCGATATCTGGTAATGATGGACGTTCAGGATTGAGGAAACGCTCAAATGGTAATTTATATGCTAAAGGGTCTACATTTGTAATTCCAATTAAATATGTAGTCAAAGAACCAGCCACCGATCCTCGAATATTTGTAAGAATTCCATTTTCACGGGAGAAACGTAGTAAATCTCCTACTACTAAAAAGTATGCTGGATATCCTTTTTGTTTAATAATTCCTAGCTCATATTCTAAGCGGTTTAGATATTCTTCTGTTTTTGGAAGTTCTCTGAATTCAAAACCAGCTAGTGCTTGTTCTCGTAGCATTTCATCGGCTGTTACTCCGTTTTCAATAGGGAAATCAGGGAAGTAGGCTTCACCTAATTTTAGGTCATAATCTTCGCACATATCAGCCACAATTTTTGTATTTGATACTGCTTCCTCGTGGCCTTTAAAATATTCTAATGCTGTTTTTTCATCAATTAAAGAAAAGTCATCATCTGAGAACTCAAATTTGCCTGTATCTTTACCTTCGGCTCCTGTGTTTACTTGAAGTAGTGTATGGTGGGCCTTGTGGTCGTCACGGCAAGGGTAATGAGAGTCTTGTGTGGCGACTGTCATTGCATCATGTTTTTTTGCTAGTTCTACTAATTTTAGTCGTAACTCCTCATCTCTTTCAATGTGCGGGTGAGATTGTATTTCAATAAAATAATTTTCTTTACCAAAAATATCTTGGTGTTGTTTTATTATGTTTTCTGCTTTTTCTATATTTCCAGAGAGTACCGCGCGGGAAAGTTTACCCCCCATACATCCTGAAAGACATATAATTCCTTCACTATATTCTTTTAGTAATTCTTCATCTACTCTAGGCTTATAATAGTAACCTTCAATATTTGCTTTGGTTACAATTTTCATTAAATTTTTATAACCTTGAATATTCTTTGCAAGTAGAATCAAGTGATATCGCTTATTGTCTATGCCGGGTTCTTTGTCGGTAAGTTTTCGTTCCGCTACATACACTTCGCAACCAATGATTGGTTTGATTTTAGCTTTTTTACATTCTTTATAAAATTCAATAGCGCCGTACATATTGCCATGATCGGTAAGTGCTATTGCACCCATGTTTTGCTCTTTGGCAATACGAACCATATCCTCCACTTTTGTGAGCCCATCTAGTAGGGAATAGTGGCTGTGTGTATGAAGGTGTATAAATTTAGAATCCATATATTTTACAAGTATAGCAAATAGGTTATTATAGCTCTATATGGACAAATCTGAGAGATATATTGTAGGTATAGATGAAGTTGGACGAGGACCGATAGCTGGGCCGGTGGCAGTGGGAGCTTTTATTTGCAGAGAAGACTTTTTTACTACTATTACTATTGATACTCCACTTAGAGATTCTAAAAAACTTACGAAAATTCAAAGAGAAAAATGGTTTGAATATTTAAAAGAAGAAAAGAAAAAAGGGAATTGTGATTTTTCTGTGTCGCTTGTTTCTGCTTTTGATATAGATAAATTTGGTATTGTACCTTGTATAAATAAAGCATTAAATAAATCACTTAGAAATATTATAAATTTTCAAGATTTAGATTTGTTTTCTATATATCTAGACGGTGGACTCAAAGCACCAAAAGAATATATTAATCAAGAAACAATTGTAAAAGGAGATGAGTTATATCCAGTAATTTCTTGTGCTTCAATTATGGCGAAGGTTTCGCGTGATAATCTCATGGAAAAATACGGCAAAGAATTTCCTGTGTATGGATTTGAAAAGCATATGGGTTATGGTACTAAAGCTCATTATGATGCAATTAAAAAACACGGCATCATCGAGCTTCATCGAAAAACTTATTTAAAAAATATTTTATAGTTGCTCTGCCAAATAGCTTGCTATTATTCCAGCTGTTTCGCCTCGAAGGGTAAGTGTGCCAAGTGATATGATTTTTAGATTATTTTCTTTTGCAAGATTTATTTCGCTCTCTGTAAAACCACCCTCAGGCCCAACATAAATTGCGATAGATTCTTCATTTGTTTTTTCTGGTATTTTAATTTTAGTACCACTAATATCAAAAATAATCCTTGTATGTGTGTCTTTCGAATCATTTAATGAATCTAAGAAAAACATAGGTTCTATTATTTGGGGTATTGTACTCCGTCCTGATAGCTCCGATGCTTCTTTGGCTATCTTTGCTAGTCTTTCATGTTTTAAGCCCATTTTGACTGTATTTTGAGTGATTATAGGCACAATACGATTAATCCCAAGCTCTGTGGCTTTTTGTATTACTAATTCAAAATTTTCTCTCTTTAATATCGCTAAATAAAGAGTTGAATCTTTATTGGATTCATTTTTGTTTATGTATTTTTCTTTTACTTCAAGTATAAATTCTTTTTTATTTATAGATTTTATTGTGCATAAAACTTCATTTTTATTTATATCTGATAGAATTATTTTTTCATCTATTTTAAATTTTAAAACATTTTTCCATTGATGAATAAGTTCACTATCAGTAATAGTGATAGTATTTTCTATAATAGTATAATCTGTTATGAAGCGGTGGATTTTCATATGAGGTTAAATTAAAATCCCATTTACATCACTAGACTATAAATCATTTTTACTACGGGATCTATATCTGGGCCATAAACAATAGCTCCACCCAATGCTCCTGTTATTGTTATTGTGATAAGTCCGATTATTGCAAGTAGTATAGGGAATATGCTTTGTTCGATATTTTTTACTAATGATACAAGTTTAATCCATACACTCTGCATTTTTCCTGTTTGTAACTTCGTATTCCATTCTGTTTTTGAAATCCATGAAATTAAATATATAACTGCAAGAAAAGCAAAAATATTTGAAGATATGTCTGCGTATGTAGAATGAGTTTCTATAAGGTTACTTCTTCCTAAGGCTTGCTCAGCTAATTCTCCTGTTTGTAGAGCTAGAAATGAAGTTAAAGAACCTGCTATTAAAAAGCATGCTTTTACATAAAAAAAGTAAGGTTGATTAGTAAATTTTTTAAAACGAAGTATTTCCATAAAAGCATATACTGTAAGTAATGCAATAGGGAAATGTACAAAAATTGGGTGAATATTCATCTGTAAATTATAGCTTATTTGGCTATTTCAATGATATTGACAAATGTATACATTGTGTGCTATAATACTAGCTATATTGTTAGTTCTTTGAAATTAGATAATCGTGTTTTATATTAGTTAGCTTTGTGGATTTTATTAAGTCCTTTGAGCCAACTAATATAAAACACAAATGAAAAAAGTAATTATCCTCCTAGCTGCTATTCTTACAATTACTGTAACTTATAGCCAAGTACCTTATCGTACAATCCGTTCAATGTATGAAGATGTGATTGAAAAAACAGATTCAGACAAAATTGAAGAATTAATCAAAAGAAGAGATTCAGGCGAAAATCCTGTAACTCTTTGGAAAGAATTAAAAACTTTCAGATTAAACAAAGACGCTTACACAAAAATACTTGTGTTATCAAAAATGAAACATGTGCGTTATATTGGCACGTGTACACTCAGTGATAGTGATCAGCAAGCATTTATTAATGAGTGCCAATTTTTTAAAAAAAAATACGATAGTTTAAATAAACCAAATTATATGTATCGTAATGATATTTTTAAAAAATACCCCGAATTAAAAAAAGATCCTGTATCAAATAAAATTAATGATAGTTTTGCATTGAAAGGTTATAACATGTTTGTGGCAGATACTGCTTATTCTTTGAATATTTTGGTAAATCATGTTTATCTTCCAAAAGAACAGAGTTTTTTTTGGGATAAAAAAACAGGTGCATTTTATGCAATTTATTTTTTTGATTATGAAAAAATACGTGAAAATTGCTTTTTTAATTTTATACCTTTAATTTCTTTTAGAAGATTATCTCAATCAGAAATTAATGGATTAAAAAAAGAAAGAAAAATTTCAACACGTTTTCAGAAATTTAAATCAAAACATGTTTCAAATAGAATTTATTCTAAAAGAATTGGGATTTTGTATCAAAATGGAAATAAAAAAACAAAAACACGTTTTTCAAACTCTCCTTTCGTTGATTATATGCCATTTTTTGATCAATATAAATTTTTTGTAAAACTTTCTAATTGATTATCTAATAAAATTTAAAAAAGCGATTGCATATGCAATCGCTTTTTTATTTATGAATTTCTCATAATCCACTTTTTAATATTTGTTTTATCATTTTTTAACCAGGATGCATTTGAATATATTTTTTCTAATGCTTGCTCTATGGTACGTTTTGCCCCTGGAGCTTGGTTTTTCTTGAAAAACTTTTCTATGTCTTTGGCATCTTTTATATTTTTATGTGTTCCAAGCGGGGAAAGAATTCTTGATAAGAAATGCCCGCCTTCACCGTATGTTTTGAGTAATATAGGCCAGTTATGTTTTACAAATTGCCAAGTAAGTTCACGTCCATTACTATTGCCCCATACTGATCCTATTATAAAAGGAGCATCTTGTGTGCGTACTTTTTTTGATAGTGTAAATGTAAGGGTACGAGCTAGAAGTGTCTTGTTTTGGAATTGTGCAAGAGCACGTCCCACTCTGTCGCGCTCTTCATCTAAATCCACTTCTATATACATTTTTTCAAATATTTTCCATTCTCTATTCCCACCATTTCTTGCAATTATTCCGTATATAACACTTCTTAAATCAGCGGGTACATTGTTTGTTTTAAATATCTTCTTTGCTTCGTTTATTACCTTTTGATCTCCATATAAGCCGGCATGAGAGAGTGCAAGATTACGAAGGAATGTGTGTGTATTATCTTCACCACCCTTTTTATTCCAAGTCATTTTTTCTGCGAGTGGAGAGAATAGTTTTAGTGCGTACTTTTTAAATAATTCTTTATAAGATTCATCTCCGATGATATGGTATACACGATCAATTCCTGAAGCAATTTCTGCCCATACTATATATTCTGTTTCGTTTTTATATGCTAAAGAAAAATCTAATGCTACATCGGTACTTATATAACCACCTTCAGCAAGTGCAAATAAGTCACGAATTATACCTAGGCGGTCATGTGTACTTAGTTTGTTTTCAATTATTTCTTGTTTAAGATTTTCTAATGTTTTTTTGTCATAATTTACGCGTGATAGAGTTGATTCACCTATATTGATTTTACCAATTGACGTACCCAAGATAGGCGACTTTTTCTTTGTTAATAATTCTTTTTGAATTTCATTATTTGATTCATATTTCAGTGGAACTTGCCATAGTGTTTGATCTTTGGAATCTTTTGATGAAATTCTACTTGAGAAGAATCTTTCTTGCGTAATAGAAAATTTATTATTGTTTTCATTTAATGTAAGCAATGGGTAGCCAGTTTTACCTGTCCAATTTTGCATTATTTTTTTTACTGGTTTGCCACTTACTTTTTCAAAAGATGCCCATAAATCTGTTGTTTTTGTATTTTTGTATTTGTGGAGCTTCATATAATGCTGAAGACCTTTTTTGAATTTATCTTTACCAATATATTCTGCAAGCATTCGAATTACCGCTGAGCCTTTTGCGTAAGATACAGCGTCAAAAATTTCATTAATTTCATCTGGATGATTTACATGAACTTCAATTGGATGTGAGTTATTTAATGCATCAAGTCTTAAGGCTACAGAATACCTATCTGATAGATACAAATCCCATACTTTCCATTCTGGGAACATATGGTCAGTACATAAGTATTCCATGTATGATGCGAATCCTTCATTGAGCCATAGGTCTGTCCACCATTCCATTGTAACTAAGTTACCAAACCATTGATGTGCAAGTTCATGAGCGATAACTATTGCTACCCATTGCTTGTTTGCAAATGAAGTTTGTTCTTCGTCTACTAGGAGTGCTGTTTCGCGAAAGGTTACAGCTCCCCAGTTTTCCATTGCGGCACTTTCAAAATCTGGAATAGCTATGAGGTCAAGAACTGGTAGAGGGTATGCAATACCAAA
>CAZMDL010000089.1:0-2234 GCA_964565285.1 uncultured Candidatus Saccharibacteria bacterium | reverse complement strand
ATCCATAGGTATAATTACACTAGCATCAAGAGACACAGCTATCTTATAAGCATGTGCTGGATCAAGCATGTCATCACCACCAACAGGTACAAAAACAATATCAGGTGGATCAATCTCTCCACGAACATCAGCAGGGATTTTTTCAAATCCTACAGGGCCCAAAAAACAAAGAGAAATGTTGTCTATAGTAAGAGAGTAAATAGTACTTACATATTTCTTTTTTTCTAAAACAGTTTCAACTTGAATACCTTTAATAAAAATTCCTTGAATTTCATAATCACCAGGGCTATTAATTTCAAATGGTACAGTCTCACCATGAGCAACGTTTTCAAAACCATTATAATCTGGATGATTTGTAGTTGATATAGCTATGCGTGAACCAAACTTTGCACCTTTCTCGCCAGATTTAGATTCTTTACTTATAGGGTTAAAAGCAAGCACAAGTTCACCTTGCTGAATTTTAAAAAACTGTTTTCCGAAATATGTAATAATCATAGAAGTATTGTAACAAAAAAAGACAAATAAAAAAAGCCTATCTCAATAAATAAGACAGGCTTTTTAAATTTGTAGGCAAAACGACTTACGCCGCTAATTTTTCTAAAACCAAAGACTTAACCTCAGCTGGACTTTCTTGAAACTGACGAATGGTTTCCACATTTTCAGTAGAATCAATTGAAACAACAGGAATAGAATCAAAAACATGAAACAATTCTTCAATGATTTTAATTTCATTAATTTGCATTCGATAAATCTTTGCTTCGCGTTTTTTGTAAATAAGTGCATCTTTTGGGGATACTTTACCTACTAAAACAAAGTGGTTAAGGATTGCAATAAAATGACGATACTCAGAAATTAACCTCTTTTTCCTTAGTTTAATTTCAGAATTGGTTAGAAACAGGATGTTATTTTGCATGGTTATGTTTTTTTAAAAATGCCAAAATTTTTATATATTATACATTTAGATTTATTAAAGTCAATATAGCCATAATCCTTATTTTGTAGTAATATCCAAGTGTTATTAGCCCGGAGTTTGGATAACCCTAAAGAAGCGAGAGCCTATTTAGACCCCTACCCCGTGCCGCTATCTTACTTTGTAAGACAGAGCGGTTTTTTATATTTATGAAAAAAGACGAAAACAAAGATGTAATAGAAGACATTGCATCACATGCAAAAATAGAACTTTCAAGTGTAGGTAAAATGCTTGAAAAGACAGATCTTCCTCCAAAGGTTGAATCATTAGTAGAAGGACCAGTAATTGATATCCAGAAATCATCTGTATATATCGACCTTGCACCATTTGGTACAGGTATCATATATGGACGTGAATTCATCAATGCAAAAGATATTATCAAAAAGATAAATATCGGTGATACTGTAAAAGCGAAAGTAGTAGAAGCTGAAAACGAAAACGGCTATGTAGAACTTTCACTTAAAGAAGCTAAGCAAGCATTAATCTGGAGTGAAGCTGAAAAAGCAATCAAATCTAAAACTCAATTTGAATTAGTAATCAAAGAAGCAAACAAGGGTGGACTTATCCTTGATTGGCAAGGTATCTCAGGATTCCTTCCTGCTTCACAACTTTCAAGTGATCACTACCCTCGCGTAGAAGATTCTGATAAGGACAAGATTTTGAAAGAATTAAAGAAGCTTGTTGGCAAGCGTATTGAAGTTGTAATGATTTCTGCACTTCCAAAAGAAGGTAAATTAATCTTCTCTGAAAAAGACAACAATCCAGAAGTTCGCCAAGAAATGATGGGTAAATACAACGTAGGCGATGAAGTAAATGCTACAGTAGCAGGAATCGTAGACTTCGGAGTATTCCTCAAAGTAGAAGAAGGTCTTGAAGGTTTGGTACACATCTCAGAACTTGATTGGGGTCTTGTAGAAGATCCACGCAGTATGTTCAAAGTTGGACAAACAATCAAAGCAAAAGTTATTGAAGTAAAAGATGGAAAGATTTCACTTTCAATCAAAGCACTCAAAGAAAATCCTTGGAAAGAATTTGAAAGTACATTGAAGAAAGGAGACATCGTCTCTGGAGTGGTTATTAAGTTCAACAAACACGGCGCATTGGTATCTATCAAGCAAGGTGTTGCAGGACTTGTACACAACTCAAGCTTCGGTAGTGAAGAAAAACTTCGCCAAGCACTAGAACTAGGAAAGACATACAATTTCCAAGTAACATTATTTGAACCAAAAGAACAAAAAATGACTCTAGTACACCTCGATAGTGA
>CAZMDL010000088.1:0-2188 GCA_964565285.1 uncultured Candidatus Saccharibacteria bacterium | reverse complement strand
AGTAGTATGAGTCAAAACAATTATTTAAAAATTATGCATAAAATAAACACAAAGGATGATTTCAATGAGTTTTCTTTGAAATTCCAACAAGAACACGATATGCCATACGCATTTGGCATAGGCTACACATTTGTAAACGCTAAAGATGAAAGCTTGGCTACTCGATGGCATGCGGTAAACGTAAAAGAAAATTTTGGTACAGCTTCTGTTTTAATGGAAGTTCTTAAAATTGATTTAGTTGATTCTGTCACAGTTCATGAAAGTGTTCCAATACCGCTTGTAGAGGAGATGCTTTCTTGTTTTAGGTGTTTTGAAAATGATGGTCAAATTCATCAGAATATCAATGCTTTAAAACAAGTCATGACAAATTGTACGATAATTTTCTTTAAGGATGAAAAGTCTTTAAAAGAAGAACCTGTATCAGGAAAACATGATGGAATGTTTCGTTTGTCGTTATTATCAAGATTAAAATTTAAGCCAAATGAACTTTGTTTGGATAATCTTTTTAATGTACTTCCTAATCTGGCATGGACCGATGATAGTGTTTACGACATTGCAGAATACAACAATGAACTTTGGGGTAACGATGTTCTTATTTCAATTGATGATACTTATACTCGAATGAGTAAAGACATTATTATTGATAAAATTCCTTTACTAATCTGGGGTGCTCCGATTCCAGAAGGAGTTAGAATTGCCAATACAAAAATGGTAAGACTTGGTGCTTATTTAAGCCCTGGTACTACTGTTATGCATTATGGTTTTGTAAACTTTAATGCAGGTACTTTAGGTAAGGCGATGGTTGAAGGGAATATATCGGCAGGTACTACTATTGGTGATGGTACTGATATTGGTGCTGGGGCAGGTTTTCTAGGAACTCTTTCTGGAGGAAATTCAATAAAACTTTCTACTGGTAAAGATTGTCTTATTGGAGCTCGAGCAGAATGTGGTGTTATTCTTGGTGATAATTGTGTTGTAGCGACCGGTATATCTTTTTCTCAAAATACTCCGATCATGGAAATTAAAGAAAATGGTGAAGAAATTCTCGGTAAAGTTAAAGACTATAATGGTAAAAATAATCTTACTTATCGCAGGCATTCTATTACTGGAAGACTTGAAGTTATTCATAAAGGGAACAAAGATTTCCTGAATGAAGATTTGCATTAAATAAAAAGTTAAATATTAAAAAGCTCTTGCATCCGTGTGAGAGCTTTTTTTTGTTTGCAAAATTAGACTATTTATTGTATATTCTAGGCACATAAGACTTTCGAGTCTTTTTATTTTTAGTAATAATTTATATATATGGAAAGAGACTACCCTTTAGAAAAAGTACGAAACATAGGTATTATCGCGCACATTGATGCGGGTAAAACTACAACAACAGAACGTGTATTGTTTTACACGGGTGTATCACACAAAATCGGTGAAGTGCACAATGGTGAAACAACTACAGACTGGATGGAGCAAGAACGTGAACGTGGTATTACTATCACTTCAGCTGCTGTTACTTGTTTCTGGACACCAACATACGCATTAACAGACAAAACAAAGAAACACCGTTTCAATATTATCGACACTCCAGGACACATCGATTTTACTGTAGAAGTAAAGCGTTCACTTCGTGTTCTCGACGGTGCGGTAGTAGTGTTTGATGGAGTGGCAGGGGTAGAACCACAATCAGAAACAAACTGGCGTTATGCTGACGAAGCACAAGTTCCACGTATTTGTTTCGTAAACAAGCTTGATCGTACAGGTGCGTCTTTCGAACATTCATATAAAACAATTCTAGATCGTCTTACAAAAAAGGCGATACGCATGCAAATTCCTATTGGTCTTGAAGAAAATCACGAAGGGGTTATTGATCTTTTGAAAATGAAAGCATATTACTTCGAAGGTAATATGGGTAATACTGTAGTTGAAAAAGAAATTCCAGAAGAATACAAAGCAGATGCGGAAAAGTTCCATACAGAACTTATTGAAAAAATAGTTGAACAAGATGAGCAAGTAATGAATGATTACTTTGAAGGTAAGGTTCCAGATATTGCAACACTTAAAAAACTTATGCGTAAGGGTGTTATTGCAAATGAAATCTTCCCAGTTTTTGCTGGTTCTGCACTTAAAAATAAGGGTGTTCAGTTAGTGCTTGATGCTGTTGTGGACTATCTTCCAGCTCCTACAGATATTCCTC
>CAZMDL010000087.1:0-1525 GCA_964565285.1 uncultured Candidatus Saccharibacteria bacterium | reverse complement strand
AATTGACCACTCTACCACCGACGCATATGTTACTAACAAATGTGAGTATACACGGTTTTTCTTATTTTTTCAATATAGTGCTAAAATAGGTTTTATGAAAAATATACCATTATCATATATTGAGATTTCTAAGGATAATCTTATCCATAACATAAAATGCTTCCAGAAGATTGTGCGGGCTGGTACAAAGATAGCTTGTGTAGTAAAAGCTAATGCATATGGTCATGGTGATAAGGAATTAGTGAAGATTTTAAACCCGCATGCTTATTATTTTCAGGTGAATAGTATTGAAGAAGTTCGTAGCATACGACCATTTACAAAAAAGCCAATTTTCTTATTTGGTTATGTAAGTGCTTCAGATATTAAAGAAGCTATTTTACTTAATTGTATTTTGACTGTATTTGATTTTGAACATTTACTTTTAATAAATGAATCTGCAAGATTGCTCAATGTAAAAGCAAAGGTTCACATTGCAGTAGATTCGCATTTAGGAAGAGAGGGAATTATGCCAAATGATGTGGAGAAGTTTTTGATTGAAATAAAAAAGATGAAGAATATAAAAATTGATGGAGTATATTCTCATTTTGCAAACATAGAAGATACTACTGACTTTTCTCATGCTCAAAAACAAATTGATACATATAAGAATGCCGTGGATTTATTTAAAAAATATGGATATAAAAATATACAAACACATATCTCTGCCACATCTGGAGTATTTGTATATGAAAAATGGAAAGGTTTGAATCCTATAGTGCGTGTAGGGATAGGGCTCTATGGTTTATGGCCAAGTGTAGAGATTGAAAAAGAATGGAAAAAGAAAATTAATTTGAAGCCAATTTTGAAATGGGTAACACACGTAGCGCAAGTAAAAACCTTACCAAAAGGGCATTCTATAGGCTATGGGCTTACTTATATAACAGATAGGGAAACCATCGTTGCTATAATTCCACAAGGTTATTCAAATGGTTTTCCTCGTGCATTTTCAAACAATGCCGAAGTGCTCATTAAAGGTAAGCGTGCTCCAGTTCTTGGGCGAGTAATGATGAATATGTTTGTGGTGGATGTGTCACATATAAAAAATGTACAGAGTTTCGATGAAGTGGTGATTCTGGGCTCTCAAGGTAAGGATTGTATTACAGCTGAAGAATTAGGCTTAAAATCAGGTACTATTAATTATGAGGCCGTAACTCGTATAAATCCTTTATTACCAAGGATCATTAAATAAGCTCTACTATTTGCATTTTTTGAGCATTTATAGTATTCTATACCCACTATGTCACAAGATAGACTTTTCAAATTAGCCTGTACTTTATGCAAACGCATTAAATTCTGGTCAAGTAAAAACAAGAAACTCGTTACACGAAAGATCGAGCTTAAGAAATACTGTAAATGGTGTAAAAAGAATACCAAGCATAAAGAGGCGAAAAAATAGTTTTTTAGCTTATATTCTGCTAAAATAAAACCGTCTCATAATAGAGACGGTTTTATTTTGTTTAGACACGGAATTTTTAGTGGTAGAACG
>CAZMDL010000086.1:0-8582 GCA_964565285.1 uncultured Candidatus Saccharibacteria bacterium | reverse complement strand
GCTTACAAAAAAGATTACGGCAAAAAAGGCCAAATAGTACGTGCAAAATTTGATCCAGAAACAGGTAAAACTGAATTTTTCCAAGTAAAAATAGTAGTAGACGACTCTATTGTAAGAGTTGTAGATGAAAATTCTGATATAGAACAAGAATACGATGAAAACGACGAAAGAGTACGTTACAACGAGGAACATCACATTTTTATTGACGATGCAAAGAAAATGAAAAGCGACGTAGCTCTTGAAGAAGAAATAATTTTCCCTCTTGATTCAAAAGAAGATTACGGGCGCATAGCTGCACAAACAGCAAAGCAAGTAATCATCCAAAAAATTCGTGAAGCAGAAAGAAGTTCTATTCTTGATGAATACGGCGGAAAAGAAGGTGAAATAATCAATGGCTTTGTTCAAAAAGTTGAAAGAGGAATCGTTTATATCGATTTCAACCGTGCAACAGGTATCATGACAGCAGAAGAACAAATCCCAGGTGAATTCTATCGCCGAGGAGAAAGAATTCGTGCATATCTATATGCAGTCGAAGAAACTCCACGTGGAGTAAATCTAAAGCTTTCTCGTACACATCCTCAATTCATCGAAGGATTATTTGCTCTTGAAGCACCAGAAATAGCAAATGGTGTAGTAGAAATAAAGAGTATTGCTCGTGAAGCAGGCTCTCGTTCAAAAATTGCCGTATTCTCAAACGATGAACATATCGACCCAGTTGGTTCATGTGTAGGGCAAAAAGGAATCCGTGTAACAACAGTAATGAGTGAACTTGGTGGTGAAAAAATTGATATAATTCCTTGGTCAGAAAATCCAAAAGAATTTGTATCAAGCTCTCTTTCTCCAGCAAAAGTACTTGATATTGAAGTAGATGAAGAAAATCACAAAGCAGTAGTGGAAGTGGCAGATGATCAGCTTTCACTTGCAATCGGTAAGGGCGGGCAAAACGTACGCCTTGCAGCAAAACTTACAGGATGGAGAATTGATATCAAAGGGATTGCTGGTGACATAGTTGAAAATAATGAAACGAAAGAAGATGCTATGGTAGGCGATGAAATGCTCGATGACGGAATTGTAGATGATGGGACAGAAAATTTATAATTTAAAATAAATATAAAATATATGGCAAATATAAATCAAAAACCAGCAAAGTACATGTATAACCTTTTACATGTATTGCCTCCATTTGCAAATGAAGAAAAAGGAGTTGTAAATGCAATAATGGAAGTTTCAGCAGGAAGTATTAATAAATACGAACTCATAACAGAAAGTGGGCAGTTAAAACTTGATCGCGTTGGATATTCATCAATGTCTTATCCTTTTACTTATGGAGCAATCCCAATGACTTGGGATTATGATGGTGATCCATTAGACGTAGAAATTGTAAATATTACAGAACCTTTAGTACCCGGAAGTTTAGTAGAGGCTCGTGTAATAGGAGTGATGAAATTTATTGATGGCGGAGAAGTAGATGATAAAATAATTGCTGTTCTAAATGACGACAAGAGATCAGACCACATAAATCATATAGACGACCTTGGTGATTATTTTAAAACAGAAACAAAATATTTCTGGGAAAACATAAAAGCTCTAAAAAAACCTGGAACAGGGCAAGTGGAAACATTTCATGGTCCAGAAGAAGCAATAAAGATAATAAAAGAATGTGCCGAAAAATATAACAAAGAATACGCACCAAAACTTGAAGCTTAATACAAATAGATATCCCCAAGAAAAACACAATGCAAATATTTGCATTGTGTTTTTCTGTTATAATTAAAGTGTTTAAAATAATTTAATTTTTAAAAATATGAAATTACATAAAAAAATAATAGCGAGTATATTTGTATTAAGTTTACTTTGCCTAAGTAGTATTGCTCATGCAGAAAATGAAGTAGAAAATAATAAAATAATAAAACGTATCAATACAGCATCAGAACGTTTTGATACAGCAATTTCAAGAATGGAAAAGCTTTTAGAAAGAACTAAGAGTAGAGCAACGAAGTTAGAAAAAATGGGTATAGATGTTTCAGAAACAAAAACATTTATAAACAAAGCAGAAGATTCAATTGAAAATGCAAAGAATTCATTTGATGAAATACAAAACAAAATAGATGAAAAATTCCTAAATAATAATGACGATGAGGAAAACGATAATGAAGAGAGTGTAAAAATTACTCCAGATGAATTCAACAAAACGCTCAATCCAATCTTAAAACAAACAGAAGCTTCATTAAAAGATTCAAAAACATACTTAGCAAAAGCAGTATCTTTAATGAAAAAACCTACATCTAAATTAGAAATTACAAAAACACGAGAATAATTTATTATTAAATAGAAAATAATATGGATACACAAAATAACAATACAGAAGAAAACTCTCGAGGTGCTCTTATTGGTTCTATTGTTATCGTTCTTGTTCTTTTAATCGGTGGTTTATATATATTAAAAGTTACAAAAGAAAATTATGATCAGCAGAAGAACACAGCGAGACTCCTAGAAGAAGCACAAAACCCTAAAGATCCTATAGTTGAAACATTAAAAGTTCAAAGTAGTTCAGACGAGCTAGATTCAATATCAAATGATATAGAAAATACAAATTTGGATTATTTAGCCCCTAAAACAAACACTTCTTCGAATAAAAAATAATTAAAAACCGCCATAAAATATGGCGGTTTTTAATTTTGACAAATATAGCTTCCCAATATAGACTAAGCACATGATAAAAATAAACAAAAAAGAAAAAAGTGTCGTTGAGATAGAAGCCTCTATTTCATGGGACAAATGGTCTACTTTTGAATCAAAAGCTCTAGATCGTATTGGCCAGAGAATTGAAATTCCAGGATTCCGAAAGGACCATATTCCAAAGGAAATTGTAAGTAAACATGTAAACGAAATGGCATTACTTGAAGAAATGGCAGAAAGTGCCATTAGTTCTGAATACGGAAATATTCTAGAAGAAAACAAAATCGATGCTATTGGTCGCCCACAAATCTCTATTACAAAAATCGCTCGCGGTAATGAACTTGAATTCAAAATAGAAACAGCTGTTTTACCAGAAGTTACACTTGCTGATTACAAAAAGATAGCAAAAAGTGAAAACTCAAAAGAAGAATACAAAGAAGAAATAAAAGTTGAAGATGCTGAAATCGAAAAAGTATTAAAAGACTTACAAAAAATGCGTGCTCACCAAAAGATGCATGAATCTATGCCTGAAGGAGAACAAGATAATCACGACCACGGAGAAATGAAGGATGAGGATTTACCAGCGCTCGATGATGAATTTGCAAAATCTCTTGGTAAATTTGAAACACTCGAAGCATTAAAAGAAAAAGTAAAAGAAAACATTACTACAGAAAAAAATACAGCAAAAGGCGACAAAAAAAGATTAGTAATAGTAGAAGAAATATTAAAAGATACAAAAGCAGAAATTCCTGAAATTCTCATTGAAGCAGAATTAGAAAAAATGCTTTATAAAATGGAAGCTGATGTAGCCAATGCAGGATTTTCATTTGATGAATATTTAAAACAAATCAACAAAACAAAGGATGAAATGAAAACAGAATGGAGAGAAGATGCAGAAAAGCGTGCAAAACTCCAAATGGTTATTCACAAAATAGCTGAAAAAGAAAATCTAAAACCTTCAAAAGAAGAAATAGAAAAGGAAGCAAAAGTTATTACAGAAATGTATAAAGAAGCAGATCCGATTCGTGCCGAAGCATACGTAGATCAAATGCTTACAAATGAAAAAGTATTTTCATTCTTAGATAGTCAGTAATATACAAATAGTATGAAAAAAGACCAGTTGCATAAGCTTCTGGTCTTTTTTAATTTTTTTTTCTTTTATCCAATGATTCTACCTCCTAAAAGGTTTTTATCTGTTGACGTTGCGTCAAACTTAACAATTACCGGATAGCCTCCTTTAGTGTAATCCCAAGCTTGCATACTAGCCAAATGTCCATCTGACAAAGTATTTGCAACACCCACAAGATTACCCAAAGCATCAAAGTATGCAATAGCTATGCCGTTCTCTGGCCTAGATTTTACAAAAAAAACTGATGCAGTAATACCATTTGTTTGGTACCAAGCAGGATAACCCATGGTCGGAACAACACCAGGGTAAGCATTACCAGAATAGTAATAATTACCATAATTGTTCATACCAAAACCAAGTTGAACTGATTGGATTTTGAATTTACCAGTCGAATCACGACCAGCGGTAACTCCGACTCCACCAGACAAACCAATGGTATTGTTTTTATCACAAGAAGAAAAGAATATACTGATTAACCCCAGTATAAAGGTAATTTTAATTAGAGATTTCATGATATTAATTTATTTTATTGTTGAGTTTTGAGGACATAATCCGCAAAACTCAACAATAAAACTCATAAAATCCTAAATATCAAAGAACTGTAATCTGAGAGTATTATACCACTATATATACTAATTTGTCAATACCTATTATAAAGATAGAATAATAAGCAATATAAGGGCTTTTTGCCATAAATACATGGTTTTGCTATACTGATTTTATGTTAATACCAACAGTTATAGAAAAAACAGCAAATGGTGAAAGAGCTTATGATATATACTCTCGCCTATTAAATGAACGTATTATTTTCCTTGGTGGCCCTATTGATGACCATACAGCCAACCTTGTTATAGCTCAGCTTATTTACCTTGACCATACCGATCCAAAGAAAGATATATACTTATATATTAATTCTCCTGGTGGTTCCGTAACAGCAGGGCTTGCTATTCTCGACACTATGAATTTCTTAAAAGCTGATGTTTCAACAATCTGCGTAGGAATTGCAGCTTCTATGGGTGCAGTACTACTTTCAGCTGGAGCAAAAGGAAAACGTTTCGCACTACCAAACTCAGAAGTAATGATTCACCAAGTAATGGGTGGAGCTGAAGGCCAAGCATCAGACATTGCTCTATCTGCAAAACACATCTTAAGAACAAAAGATACTTTAAATAAAATCCTTTCTAAAAATACAGGTAATAAATTTGAACAAGTAGAAAAAGACTCCGACCGTGACTACTGGATGACATCAGATGAAGCTAAGAAATACGGCATCATTGATGGCATCATCACAAAAATAAAAAAATAGACAAATAACCTCAAATACGGTATTATAAAAATATCGAATTTTAACAGTTATTTGAAGTTCGCTTTTAATTCAGGATGCCCTTATATTCCAGAACCCTTCTTAATGTATACAATGACTAGTTCAATCAACACACAAAAATATATCAAGGAGATTACTCGCCCATAAAAAGGCCCCTTAGTTTGAAGCGGATTTGGTCCGCATATGACATTTACAGCAATAATCATAGCCATCATAGCACTCGCAGCGGGTGTGGGTGTTGGTTATTATTTGCGTTTAATCATCTCACTTGGGAAAAAAGGTTCAATGGAACTTGAGATCAAGCAGATGATGATTGGTGCAAAAGAAGAGGCTCAAAAAATCGTAGACGAAGCAAATAAAAAAGCTGAAGAACGAATAAAAGAGGCTCACGAAGAAGAGAAGAAGAAGGAAAGCGAGTGGAAACAAACAGAAGCTCGCCTTATCAAAAAAGAAGAAATGCTTGATTCACGACAAGGTGAAATCGACCGTGAAGTGGAAAGCATCAAGCAAAAAGTTGAGGAAATAAAGAAGATAAAAGAAAGAGTAGACGGAATGGAAGCAGAGAAAGAAAAAGAACTCCAAAAGATTTCTCATCTTTCTGTCGACGATGCAAAAGAAATACTCTTTAAGAAAATAGAAACAAATTACGAAGAAGATTTGCTTGTTCGCATGCAAAAAATGGAGACAACAAATGCGGAGAAACTAGACCGCCGTGCAAAAGACATTCTTTCTGCAAGTATAAATCGCCTTGCTTCATCAACAGCAAGTGAAATGATGACAACATCAGTAAACATTCCAAACGACGAAATCAAAGGAAAGATTATTGGTAAAGAAGGAAGAAATATCCGTGCATTTGAAAAAGCATCCGGCGTAGAACTTATTGTAGATGAAACACCGGGAACAATAGTGATTTCTTCTTTTGATCCAGTTCGTCGCCAAGTAGCTCGCCTTGCACTTGAAAACCTCATCCTCGATGGCCGTATCCAACCAGCAAAGATTGAAGAAATGGTGGAAAAAGCTCAAAACGATATAAACAAAATTATCAAAGATAAAGGAGAGCAAGCAGTGTATGAATGTGGAATCTTTAATCTTGATCCAAGAATAGTAGCGATTGTTGGTCGTTTATATTTCCGTACTAGTTATGGTCAAAACGTTCTCCAGCACTCTATTGAAATGGCACACATTGCAGGAATGCTAGCCGAAGAACTCGGTGCAGATATACAAGTAGCAAAAGCAGGTGCATTAGTGCACGACATTGGTAAAGCACTTGATCATGAAGTACAAGGAACACATATCGACATTGGTATCCGAATTCTTCAGAAGTTTGGTGCTGACCCACGCATTGTTACTTCAATGAAATCTCACCACGACGACTGCCCTCATGAAAGTATCGAAGCTGTAATAGTTCAAACTGCCGATCATATCTCAGGTGGTCGCCCAGGTGCACGCCGTGATTCAGTAGAAAACTACATCAAACGCTTACAAGATTTAGAAGCACTCACAAAAACATTTGATGGCGTAGAGAAATCTTACGCATTATCAGCAGGCCGTGAAATACGCATATTTGTAACTCCAGAAAAAGTTACAGATGTACAAGCAAAAGAAATGGCTCGTGACATAGCAAAGAAAATTGAACAAGAGCTTACCTACCCAGGTGAAATCAAAGTTACAATGATCCGCGAAAATCGCATTGTGGAATACGCAAGATAAACAATCTATAAATAAACCCCCTAGAAAATCTAGGGGGTTTATTTATTATTTAAATATCTTCTCTTCTTAAGATCAACAAATGTAAATGAAAATGTGCTGGAAATGTGGCACCACGAGGTAAATTCTCCCACAATACATCATATGTTTCTTTTAAATATGTATGTTTTATAAGCTCAAACTCACTCTTCTCATCTTCATTAAGTAAATTCCAATCAAAAGCCACAGCACGCTTAGTTGAAAGCATATGACTAACAGAAGCGATAGCATCATACGGAAAACCATTCTCAATAATAACCCAATGAGTAAATTCTTTTACTAAACTATCCTGCCAATTCAAAAAAGGATTTACACTCTCCCCTTTTTCACGTTTATTATTACTCATTTCCATGTACTTATTCATGGTTTCTTCTGTTCTAAGAAATGTTCTTGTGACTTTTTTATCCATAAAATTAGTATAACATACACCAAATAGATAAAAATAATCTTTATTAATAAAACAATTACAAATATTGTCAATAACATAAAACGCTTGTGGTAAAAATACCATTGTTATATAATAGTATTACTCCTGTTTATCAGGGATCGTTTGCAAACGGTCGAATAATATTATTCACTGGTAAGAATAATATTTTTATTAAAAATATTATTTAACTAAAAAAATGAATAAACAAGCATTAGTAGAATTAGTTCACGAAAAAATCGGCGGTACAAAAGTACAAGCTGAAGAAGTTGTGAATGGTATGTTTGACGCTATCGTTGCTACTTTGAAAAAAGGAGGCGAAGTATCAATCGCAGGTCTTGGAATTTTCTCAGTAAAGGCTCGTGCAGCTCGTATGGCTCGCAATCCTAAGACTGGTGAGCAGGTAAAAGTTCCTGCTACAACAGTTCCAAAGTTCCGTGCAGCAAAAGCATTGAAAGATGCTGTTAAATAAATAAAGCTTTTATCATCTGATAAAATAAAAAATCACCCTATTCTATCTATGGGTGATTTTTTATTTTCTATTTTTGAATTACATCAAACCAACAATAATATACATAAACAAAGCCACAAGAACAGTCATGCAAAATGTTTTAATAGAAGAATTTTTACTATGTGCTTCTGGTAAAATATCAGACGCACCAATATACAAAAGAAAACCTGCAAAAAATCCTAAATATAGTAACAATGATTTCTCAGATAAACTAAAAAATAAAGTTGAAATACCACCTAATACAGGAGCGATTGAATCAATAAAAAGAAATTTTAATGCTTGTTTTTCTGTATTTTTATGACGAAGCATAAGTGATACAGTATTTAATCCATCAGAAAAATCATGAGCAATAACAGCAATAGCTACAAGAATTCCTGTAGCACCAGAAATCTGGAAACCAAGACCAATAGCTACACCATCAAGGAATGAATGCCCTGCGAGCGCAAGCGCTTGGAACTTCCCTATTGTAGGGTGCGTATGTGGCCCATAATTATCTTCATGAGAATGATGTACAAGCAGAAACTTTTCAGCAATATGAAAAACAAGAAAACCACACACAAGTGCGATCATAGGTGAAATAGGATCAACAGATAAATCGCTAACCATTGAAATAATTTCAGGAAGGATATCAAAAGCAACAACACCAAGAATAACACCTGCAGTAAAACCGAGAATTAAGTTTGTTTTATTTTTAAATTTAACACAAAGTAATCCTCCAACAAAAGTAGATACGAATGTGAGAAATATAAATAAAAATTCCATAAACTCA
>CAZMDL010000085.1:0-7462 GCA_964565285.1 uncultured Candidatus Saccharibacteria bacterium | reverse complement strand
TAAAAAAACTCTTCCTTAACAGTAAGAGTTTTTTTATTTAAAAATTATTAGTGCCCTTTCTTTTTACCGAACGGCTTAAATCCAAACATCATTAGTATTCCTAACACCGCAAATGCAAGTGCTAATAGTTGCCAAAATATGGCCCATAAATCTTCAAAGAAGTTATTTACAGCTATTCTAAAATCATTTGGATCTATTGCTCTCCATATGAGCAACACTAAGATAAAAAGTACGATAATGGTTCCGATGAACCATGCCCAGCTATGTTGTAGGCGGTTTAAAAATTCGTTCATGTTGTTAAAATTTATTAATTTTATTATAACATGTTTATATAGGTATTGTCAATAAGAATAATTTCTTTATATTTATGTATAATTTGTTTTATGGAATCTCGTAATTGTCAAAACTGCAAAAAAGAATTTATTATCGACCAAGATGATATAAATTTTTATACAAAAATAAAAGTTCCTCATCCGACTTTTTGCCCCGAGTGTCGTTTTCTTCGTCGTGTTTCATTTTTTAACTTATCAAAATTTTATAGAAGAGCTTGTGATAAATGTGGTAAGAATACAGTAGGATTACATTCTTCTGATAAGCCATACAATATGTATTGTAATACTTGTTGGTGGAATGATTCATGGGATGGAACTGAATATGGAATGGATTATGATCCAAGTAAAAATTTTTTTGATCAATTAATTGAACTTAGAAACAAATCTAATTTTATGGCTTTAGAATCTTTACATCCATCTAATTTAAGAACAGAGTATACAAATAATTCTTCTTATCAAAAAGATTCCTTTATGACTATGTATGCAGATTATGTGGAAAATTCTGCATATATTATTTTTACAGCATATACAAAGGACTCCCTGGATTGTTATAGAATAAAAGAATCTGAGCGTTGTTATGAATGTTCTGGTGTTTTTAAATCATATAACTGTACATGGTGTGAAGAAATTGATGGATGTATTGATACTCATTTTTCTCGTTCTTGTTATGGTTGTACTAATTGTATTGGTTGTATTAATTTACGAAATAAAAGTTATTGTATTTTGAATGAACAATATTCAAAGGAAGAATATTTTGAAAAATTAAAAGAATTAAAATTAAATACTTATTCTGGGCAACAAAATTTTCTGTTTTTAGTAAAAGAATTTTGGAAAAAATTTCCACGTCGTTCATATATAGGTAATAGTTTAAATGTAAATGTTTCTGGTGAATATATTTATGAATCAAAGAATGTAAAAAACGGTTATTTAATGTCTGGTGGTGAAGATTGTCGTTATGTTCAGTACTTAAATTTAGCTTCGAGTAAAGATTGTTATGATTATACCGGTTGGGGTGCTGGTTCTGAATTAATATATGAATGTTTTATAACTGGTGATGGTGCTTATAATAATAGATTTTCTGCAGAATGTTGGCCTCAAGCAAGTAATGTTGAATATTCTTATTTTTGTATACAAGGCAAGGATTGTTTTGGTTGTGTAAATTTAAAAAGAAAACAATATTGTATTTTAAATAAACAATATTCAAAAGAAGAATATGAGATTTTAAAAGCAAGGATTATTGAAGATATGAAAAATAATCTATGGAAATCCAAAAATGGTAGTATATATTCTTATGGTGAATTTTTACCTCCTGAATTATCACCATTTGGTTATAATGAAACTGTTGCTTTTGAATATTTACCTTTAGAAAAAGATAAGGTTGATAATCTTGGATATAATTGGTTTGATATAAAAAATACCACTCATACTCCTACTATTTTAAGTTTGGATTTACCTGAAAAAATAGATAAGGTTCACGACGCTATTTGTAATGAAATTATTAAATGTAGTACTTGTGATAAATCTTTTAATATTGTTAAATTAGAACTTGAGATATTAAAAAAGTTAGATCAACCTTTACCTCGATCTTGTTATAATTGTAGGCATTTAAGAAGATTTGAATTAACTAATAAAATGACAATTTATGATCGTAATTGTGATAAATGTGGAATCTTTATTAAGACTTCATATTCTCCTGACCGTCCAGAAATTGTTTATTGTGAAAAATGTTATCAGCAAGAAGTTTTATAAAAAATGACGCAAGAAAAATTCTTGCGTCATTTAATATTTTTATTTAAATTTTTATATAATCTTGTCGTAATTTTCTTACAATAGGAATTACATATAATAAACCTGATAGAACAAATACTCCAGAAAAAAGTACATATGGCACAGTGAATTCTGGTGCTGTGAATGTGGTTAATACATTTGCTGTAAAGAAACCAATGTAAGATGGCAATGCATTAACCTGTGGGTTTTTCCAGTTATCTAAAAATAGGGGAATACCAGCAAGGACTTGTGCAACTGTGGCAAAAATTACTCCATAATATGCACTTGATGATAGCCATATAATCACACAACTTATTACAAGAATAGAAATCTTAAATTCAAAACTTAAATGAGATATTTTCTTTTTCTTTAAGATAATAATTAAATTAATAAATATATCTTTTATTGATTTACGAAAGCTGATTTTTTTCTTTGGTAATATTAATGCTATTGTTCCAGATCCTAACATATAAGCAGTGAGTACTACCCAGCTCCCATGTGCTAGGATTGTAACAGTAAATTGAATAACATCTAGAATAAACCAAAGAGTCCAGGTGGTCGAATTTTGACCAGCACCTTTTTTTATTATTACAACAATAATAAGCGGTATAAATGAGGCTATTGCAAGCCAGAAAATTATCCAATCTAATGTGGACATTTTATTAATCATATCTTCCATGTATGTATTTTTTCTTTTTACTCTATAATATAATTGACATAGTGTCAATTATATTTACAAATTGTTTTATTGTGTTATATTAAAAATGAATGGATGTAGCACCTGAATCTGGCATTCCTCATACGCTCTGGGGTCATGTCAGTATGGCTGGCGGTTTTATTTATGTTGTTGTAATGAGTTGGATTGCATATTATCAGTGTGCAAAAGAAGAAAAGGAAAAGCAAAATAAAATTCAGGCCATTTAGATAAAAAAGGATTCTCAATCGAGGATCCTTTTTTTATGTTATAATATTTTTATGGAATCAATCGAGTTTTTTCAGGAATATAAATCTATTTTTATAATTACGCATGTTTTTTCTGTAATCGTGGGTATGGGCAGTGCTCTTATATCAGATATTTTATTTAATCTTTTTATAAAAGATAAAAAAATAGATAGTATAGAAAATCGCACACTTTCATATCTTTCAAATATAATTTGGTTTTCACTCTATTTAATTTTATTTAGTGGTATTGCTATATTTTTTTCTAATATTACTAAATATATGAACTCACCTAAATTTTTATTAAAGATTTTTATTGTATGTTTTATTATTTTAAATGGATATCTCTTCCAAAGATTTATTCACCCTTCTCTTAAAAAGATTAATTTTACTGATACAAATAGTCACCATAAATATGTTCGTATTAGAAAACTTTCTTTTGCTTTGGGTGCGGTGTCACTTATTTCTTGGATCTCTGCTTTTATTTTAGGTTCGATTCCAAGTATACCTGTATCGTTTTTTGTTGGTTTAGGAATCTATTTTTCTCTTTTATTTTTTGGTATTTTTGTAAGTCAGGTTATAGAATATAAAATTACACATAAATAGGGTATAATAAAATCAATATATGGAAACACCAATTCCGTACAATAAAGATATTACATATTTTGCTAAAACAAACTTTCGCAATACTGCGCAGGTTTTTGGTATTAAAAGAAAAGACCGTCGCCAGCATATGTATGTACTTGGAAAATCTGGTACAGGTAAATCTGTTTTATTGTCGAATCTTATTGCTCAAAATATTCAAAATGGTGAAGGTCTTTGTGTAGTAGATCCACATGGAGAGCTTGTAGAAGAGATATTAGAATTGATTCCTGCACATAGAGTAAAGGACGTGATTTACTTTAATCCTGCTGATACTGATTTTCATATCGGGTTTAATGTTTTGCAAATCGATGATCCAAAGTATAAGCACTTAGTAGCTTCTGGGCTTATGGGAATTTTTACAAAGATTTGGGCAAATGCTTGGTCTTCTCGTATGGAATATATTTTAAATAATGCTATTCTTGCACTCCTTGATACTCCAGGCACAACACTTCTTGGTATTCCTCGTATGCTTGTGGATAAGGATTATCGTCAAATGATTATTGGTAATTTGAAAGACCCGGTGGTGAAAGCTTTTTGGGTTCATGAATATGAGCAATGGCGTGATCAGTTTCGTAATGAAGCAATTGCACCGATTCAAAATAAAGTTGGGCAATTTTTATCAACTTCAATTATTCGTAATGTTGTTGGTCAGCCAAAAAGTACTATTGATATTTTTGAAATTATGAATACTGGGAAAATTTTCTTAGTAAACGTATCAAAAGGACGTGTGGGAGAAGATAATTCAGCCTTGCTTGGAGGTATGCTCATTACTAAGATTCAGCTTGCAGCTATGGAGCGTGTGCGTATTCCTGAAGATCAGCGTAGGGATTTCTATCTTTATGTGGATGAATTCCAAAACTTCGCTACTGATTCATTTGCAAATATTTTGTCTGAAGCTCGTAAATATAGATTAAATCTTATTATTGCTCACCAATATACAGCCCAGCTTGAAAACAAAGATGGTAGTAAAGTGCGTGATGCTGTGTTTGGTAACGTGGGTACAATGATTATATTTCGTGTAGGTGCCGATGATGCAGATTTCCTTGAAAAAGAATTTGAACCAGAGTTTACTGCACAGGATTTAGTGAATCTTCCAAACTATCATGTGTATTTAAAATTAATGATTGATGGTGTTACTAGTCGTCCGTTTTCTGCAAGTACTTTACCTCCAATTAAGGTTGATCCTACTGCTGGTGTTAAAGATAAAATTATTGAATCATCTAGAGCGTTATATACAAAATCACGTGAAGATGTTGAAGAAGAGATTATGCGCTGGAGTGGAATGCTTCAGTCTACTTCTGGTGAAGCAACTAAGTTTAAAGCTGTGTGTGCTAATTGTGGAAAGGAGATTATGGTACCTTTTGAACCAGAAGCGGGAAAGCCTGTATATTGTAAAGAATGTTTATCAAAAATTAAAGAAGGTTCTGTTACTCCAGAAAAAGGATTCATTGCTCCTAAGGCTTTTAAACAAGAACAAATAAATGCCGGTCCGTTGGCAGCTTTAGGTATTGAATTTGCTGCTGATGGTACAAAAGCTGTATTTAAGCCTGAAACAAATAATGCTGGAAAGGTCATGAATAAGCCTTTTGCTGTTAAAATAAATAAACCATTTATTCCTAAAAAACCTGCTGGGCCATCACCTTTACTTAAAGGTTTATTGAATAAAATTGGGGTTACAAAAGGTGATATTGAAAACAATAAAGATATTACTCCTGTTGTTTTAGAGAAAAAAGATATACCAAATCCTATATCTCTTTCTAATTTAAAAAATCCTTCAAGTGGTACACCAATGGTGAATTCAGTAAAAAAAGAAAAAGATTTTAATAGAGAAAATCCAAAAGTTGTCTTACCAGATAAATCTGCATCTTTAGAAAAAAAGCAAGCATTAAAAGATATGCTTACGAGTGTAATCAATAAACCCACGGTTGTTTTAGATACAAATGATTTATCCACTAATACTTCTTTACATGAAATAAAACCAAATGTAAAATTAAGTACAGTAGATGAAGTTCCTGTACCTCCGGTTAATAATTATATAAAGCCAATAGAGCACATAGAAAATATATCAGAAGTAAAAAATATTCCAGAAATAAACAATACTATGAAAGAGCCTTGGCAGAAACCTAAAAATATAAAAGAAGTTCCAGAAGATGTTTTGAAAAAAGTTTTAGAATAATTTTTTTAAAATACTATGAAATATTTACGCAAATATTTTTACATCAGCACTCTTTTGTTGCTTTTGTTATTTGCGAAGAATGTTTTTGCTTCCATTGAAATTACTGAAATCATGTATGATGTCGCTCCTTCAGTAGGTAATGCAAGTAGTAGTGATACCGATCGTGAATGGATAGAGATTCATAACAATGGCACTACAGATGTAGATTTATCGACATGGTATACATATGATACAAGTCATCATATTTTACATCCTGATGGAATTTCAAAAATTGTTTCTCTTGGATATGCTGTTGTTGTACAAGATGTAAATAAGTTTAAGACCGATTGGCCCAATTTTGTTGGGTCAATTTTTCAAAGTAATTTTGCTAGTTTATCAAACACAGGAGATATAATAAAGATTAAAGATAATAACGATAAAGATGGCAATATAGCAGACTCTATTACGTACACTGCATCTTTGGGTGGTGCTGAGGATGGTAATTCTTTGCAGAAAATTAATGGTATTTTTGTGGGCGCAATTCCTACTCCGGGAATTGAGAATCAGGCTTCTGTATCTAATAATAATCAAAATACTAATAATATAAATGTAAACGCCACTCCCCAAGGTGGAGGAAATTCTACTACCCTGATACCAGTAAAAACAAAAGAAGTTCCTGTCCCAAAAATAACAACAGAAGTTATAGTAAAAAATATTGTCGTTGCTGGTATTGATTTTCCTATTAGTGATTTAACTTTAGGTTTAAGTAAGGAAACCTTAAATAAGGGAAAATTTATTTGGAATTTTGGGGATGGTAGAGTTATAGAAGAAAGAGAGTCTAAGAATTTTGAATATAGATATGAATATCCTGGAGAGTATGTTTTATCACTTTCTTATTTTGATAATTTTTATAGTAGTAAGCCTATTGCTACTGATAGAGTGATTATAAAGGTTATACCTTCCGATATTTCAATATCTTCTGTAGGTAATACAAATGATCCTTTTGTAGAAATAGAAAATAAATCATCTTATGAATTTTCTCTTTCTCGATGGGTTTTGAAGGGGACTAATCATACTTTTATAATTCCTGAAGGAACAAGTTTTTTGCCTGGTAAAAAATTAAAATTTTCTTCACATATAACTAATTTTGATATTTCTGATATAAACCAAGTTTCACTTTCTTACCCGAGTGGTGAAATTGTTTCTTTGTATCCAATTCTAAATTCACAACCTATATTTAAAAATAGTCATTTAAATAATAATAAAGTTAAATCTTTTAAGGAATTAAATGTTTCAAAATCTTTAGATTCTGATGTTATTGATTTAGATACATTAAGTGCCTCATCTGGAAATATACAAGAACATTCATATTCTAATTTTATGCCTTATATATTTTTAATCATTATTATAATAATAGGTAGCATTGCGATGGTTTTGTTCCATAAAAAAAATCTTGTAAATAAAAATGATATAAATGAAGAATTAAGCCCTGATGATATAAAGATTATAGAGTAAAGCTTCTTATGCTATAATGATTTTATGGAAAATAAAGAAAAACATATTCTAATTTGCGTGGGTGGTTTTGCTGGAATTCGTACTGCGCTTGATTTATGAAAGAAAAAAA
>CAZMDL010000084.1:0-5779 GCA_964565285.1 uncultured Candidatus Saccharibacteria bacterium | reverse complement strand
ATTATTTCGTATAATGCTAGGTGGGTTAACTCCATAAGAAGATTCAATCCTCGACCGCGCTATTACAGAAACATATTCATTAAAATACATTACATCATAATCATATTTCACCACAATATAACCACCATTACTTTCAGACTTTGAAATTGTATTATCTTGTATGGATGGAACTGAATCAATAATACAAAGACTTTCAAAATACACACGTGGAAGCTGGGCAACATTCTTAAACCAACCATCAAACGTAGATATTAACCGTAAGTTTGTTGTTTTTTCTGTACGTGATATGGAAGACGAATTAAAACCTGTAGCAATGTATATAGTTACACATTATATATGGAATGCTGTTCGTAAAAATATTAAAAAACGCTTACTTGTAGTAGATGAGGCTTGGTGGATGATGAAAAGTGAAGATACTGCATCTTTCTTATACTCAATTGCAAAGCGTGGACGTAAATACTACTTAGGACTTGCAACCATCACACAAGACGTAGGGGACTTCATGAAAAGCCCATACGGGGTACCTATTGTTACAAACTCTTCTTTGCAACTACTATTAAAACAATCTCCTTCAACTGTAGATTTATTACAAAAAACTTTCAACCTAACAGACGAAGAAAAATACCTTTTACTTGAATCAAATGTAGGTGAGGGAATATTCTTTGCAGGACTAAAACACGTAGCAATAAAAACAATTGCCTCTTACACGGAAGATCAAATAATTACTTCTGATCCTTCTCAAATTCTTGCAATAAAAAAAGCTAAAGAGGAAGGAAATTAAAATTGTGTATGATATAATAAAAGAGTGAAAAATATTCTAAAAATTGGAAGTTTTATAATTTTTAGCTTTTTATGTATAAACAGCTTATCTTTCGCTGATTTACAAATATCTTCTAGCGACATAATAGTGGAAAGTATTCCAGAAAACCCAGCTCCATTTGAAGATGTCACCATATCAATTAATAGTTATGCAACAGATTTAAATAAAGCATACATAGAATGGAAGCAAAATGGTGAACTAGTACTTTCTGGTACAGGTAAAATAGCATATTCTTTCCAAACTGGTGATGTAAACACAAACACCTCTTTTGTGGTAAGTATTACACCGCAAGGAAATGCCAAAAAAATAATTAAACAAATTGCTATACAAGCCTCAGAGATAGATTTACTATGGCAATCACCAAGCTCATACACTCCACCTTTCTATAAAGGAAAAGCTTTGCCTACACAAGAAGCCGATATAGAAGTAATCGCAATGCCAAACACAACAGGTTTTGCAAAAGGGGGCAAGAAAAACATGGTATATATGTGGAAATCTGATTACAATGCAATACAAAAAGCTTCAGGATATGGCAAAGATACATACACATTTAAAAACGATTACTTAAAACCAATAGAACACATTAGTGTAAATGTTTCTTCAACAGACAATTCATACAGTGCATCAGATTCTATCGATATACCAATATCAAAACCATTATTACGTTTCTATAATAAATCACCACTTGATGGAGTATTGTATGAAAATTCTTTATTCCAAGAAACTACAATGTCTGAAGATGAGATGACAGTAATTGCTGAACCTTATTTTCTTTCAATAGGAAACACAAATGATTTTGCTTATACTTGGAAAATAAATAACCAGAAAATAAATACACCAAAAAATCCAACAGAACTAACTGTAAGACCATCAAGCAGGGGAGGTTATGCTACAATTAATTTAGGTATTGAAAGTAAAAATAAATTATTCCAATCTATCGCTGAATCATTAAAAATAAACCTATAACATGAAAAAATATATTTTTATACTAACATTATTTTTATTCTCTTTTGCTCATAATGCATTTGCATCTATATCTTTAAGCAGTACAGCAAAAGCAATCAATGTAGTAGATAACCAGATTTATATAGCAGTTGATTATACAGCAACACAAAAGCAAATACAGGCATTAAAAATGCCAATTAAAGTTAAAACATCTCTTAATTCAAAAACAATTGAAAACCTATCAACAAGTATCACACTTGATCCCGCAAAAGGATTTGCAGGTAAGATTGTATTAAATGATATTTCTATAGACAAGACAAAATATACAGCAAAATCAACATACGACATTACACTATCAGACGAAGATTCATCTTTTTCTTCTTTGTTTACTACTCCTGATTTTTTCAAAAAAGTAGCCGGAGCAGGAGATTGGTATTACACGACAAGTTACGACTTAGGTGTATATAACACAGATATAAATAATAGCTTCTTTAGATTTACAACAGAACAAGCATGTAAAACAAAATGGCAAAAAGATATTGATGACTACTATACAACAGATGCACTAGGATCAACAGGCAGAAGAAACTATAGTTTTACAGAATGTTTCCAGTCTACAGGCTCTATACCAAGCAAAGCTACATTTGATTCAAAATTAAAACCTTATGGAACCTTCAAGTCTTCAGTACCATTCTACTATTACACCTGGAGGCAATCAGATGGAAGCTGGGGTGGCTCAATAGGATATAAAACAAAAGCTGAATGCCAAACATACGAAACAAGTCAAGCTGGAAAAGGCATTGTTATACATTGTACTGATTTTGATACACCACCAATGAGACCAGCAAGTTGGGATAATGGTTCAAATGATTTAAACCCTACAGGATCTGGCCCAGAATGGAAAGAAGATTACACACTCCTTGCCCCAATAGGGAATCTTACAAAAATCGATAAAGACACAAAACTTGGAGACTATTTAAATGTAATACTTAAAATAGCAATTGGTTTATGTGGAGCCTTAGCAGTAATAATGATTGTTATAAATGGAATAGTATGGATGGGTAGTGACTCAGTATTTGGCCATACAGAAGCAAAACAAAGAATCGGCGCAGCTATTGGAGGACTTATACTAGCACTTGGCGCATACATGCTTCTAAACACAATTAACTCTGATCTAGTAGGAGGATCCTCGATAAACATAGAACCAGTAAGTATAAAACTTCAATCAATCCAATACATGCCATCTGCTACTTATACTCAAATCACTGGTGTAAAATTAATGAGCCCTAGAGAATATGATGCAGCAGCTAAATCAGCCTCAGCAAAGGTTGGTATACCATACTGCGCCATGAGAGTAATCCTGCAAAGAGAATCAAATCATAACCCTGGAGCAATCGGTTTTGATTCTGATGTAGCAAACGCTGGAATAGGAGCAAGAGTAAACTTTATTGCTTCAAAGAAAAAATACAGCGGGACAACCTTCTCTACAAATGCAAATTCTATAACAAACAGAAGTATAAAAAATGATGATAAAAATTACACCAACACAGATGATTTAGGGCTTGATTGGCGTTTCACTCACGGAATAGGATTAACCCAGACAACATGCCAACCAAAATCAACAAATTTTGATAATAGGAAACAACTTCCAAATTGTAATTTTACTGGAACAAAAAACTACACACCAAGAGAACTACTTGATCCAGCAAAAAATCTAGAGGCAGGGGCGGGTATATGGGCCGTAGGTTATAAAACATGCAAAAAAGACATATTCAAAACATGGGAAGCATATAGCCAAGGACCAGGAGTATGTACAGGAGTTTCTACACCAAATGCATATACAATAAAAGAAGCTACAGTAAGAACAGATTTATATAATCAATGTTTAGCAGGTAAATTATAAAAATGAAAAAAATACTCATAATAATATTAATATTAAGCGTAATTGGGGGAGGGTATTATCTATACACCCAAAACACAAACCAAACAGAGGGAGCAACTGACAGCAGTACAGTTTCTGGCTTTAAAAAATTCCTTCCATTTGGGCAAGGAAAAACAAATACACAAACAACTGATACAAATACAGACACAATAGTAGGACAAACCAACCAAACAGACACAAATATAGATACAACAGTAAACAAAACAAGACTACGCCAAATTAACACTTTTGCTGTTTCAGGATTTACAATTACAAATGACGACAGAAAGCTACCAGAAACTACAACAATACAAATAACCGATCCAAATAACAAAACAATAGAAGCTCCTAAACCTACAGTTGAATCAGTTTTGGCATTACGTTATGTAAGACGTTCTGATGGTCACATGTATGAAGAGTTTCTAGACACACATGCCACAGGCACAGTTTCAAATGCAACAATCCCTGGAATATACGAAGCTTTTTTTGGTAATTTTGGTAAATCTGTAATTTATAGATACCTAGGAAGTGATAATAAAAATATCCAAAGTTTCATTGGAACACTTGGAACAACAGCAGGTAAATTCCTACCAGAAAATATCACAGATTTATCTATATCACCAAAAGGGGATAGCTACTTCTATCTTGCACCTACAGGCAACGACGTATCAGGAATGGTAGCTAACTTTAATGAAAATAAAAAAACACAATTATTTACATCACCTTTTACAGAATGGATTTCTGATTGGACAAATAATGGAATAATATTTCTTACAACAAAAGCATCTTTTGCTACTATAGGTTATGTATATGCTACAAATACAAAAAACGGTGGCTTAACAAAAGTATTCGGTGGTTTAACTGGACTAACAACAAAAACAAACAACTCAGGAGACAAAATACTTTATAGTAAAAGTACAAACAATGGTCCTATTCTTGGAATTTATAAAACAGAAGATCACAGCTTTGCAGACTTTCCAATAAAAACACTTGCAGAAAAATGCGTCTGGACAAAAGACGACCTATTAATATACTGTGCTGTACCAAACGAAATCGAAGGTACAACATACCCAGATAGCTGGTATAGAGGGGAAGTATCTTTTAACGATAGTATTTATCAAGTAAATCCAAATACACATGGAGTAATAAAACTTTTTGACACAACAGAAGAAAACCCAACAGATGCAACACACCTACAATACGAAGACAACACAAATACACTATTCTTTATCAACAAAAAAGACTCCACACTATGGAGCCTTGATTTAAATAATTAAGCTTCTACAAAACTAATTACAACTCTACGATCTTTACCTTCACCACGAGATTCTGTTTTTATATCTTTTACATTTTCAAGAAATAAATGAATGATTCGTCTTTCAAAAGCAGGCATTGGATCTGTTTCAATATTACTCTTAAAATAACGCGCACGCTCAGCAAGCATATGTGCTTGGGCTTTTAAATTATCAAAACGTTTTTTCTGATAACCATTAATATCAATCATTAAATTACGAACAGCTTCTTCACCATATTTACTTTCTGCTATTTTTTTAACTAAATGATTTAAAGAGCGAAGAGCCTCACCGTCACGCCCAATAAGAAAACGTGAATCAGGTGTATTAATTAAACACCAAGACATAGCCCCATCATCTTCAAACTCACAATTAGTTATAGTACAAGATGTTTTCTCAAATAATTCAGCTATTAATTGTTTAATATATTCTTTATCCATAAAATTATTTTATTTATTTATATTCTTACGAACATACAACTCCTGAAGAATAGTAAATATATTACTTGTAACCCAATATAGTGCAACTGCCGCTGAAATCTTATAAGCAATCAAAGTAATAATAACAGGTAATACGTACTTCATATTAGTAGCCATACTAGCTTGCATTTGCTCAGCAAAAGTAGGGACTTCACCAGGAACCACTTCTTTTTTTGGCATCATTAAACGAGCCTGTAAAAATTGTGTAAGTCCAGCAAGCAAAGCAAGAACGATTGATTTTCCATGAACATCAATAAGACCCAAAAACATAGTATGTATATTTAGGGGAAGTGAAACAAAAGTATATAAATTGTCTGTTGTA
>CAZMDL010000083.1:0-2155 GCA_964565285.1 uncultured Candidatus Saccharibacteria bacterium | reverse complement strand
TGAAGAATAATCTTCCTACAGTTGTTTCAAAAGGCTTATCACCGAAAGGTTTATATTTTGGCTTATCACTTGGTAGTACATTAATCTTTGCACGGAAAGTAATTGCATTTAAATCAAAAGCAGTAATTGCTTGGTTTGGACTTGAGAAATACATTCCTTCGCCCTTTTCTCCAGCTACGCCTTTTGTCATCCAGTAACACCCAAGCACAATATCCATTTTTGGATTTACGATAGGAGCTCCATCTTGAGGTTTAAGCAAATTTTTATTTGCTGCCATATAATCACGAGCTTCATTTTGAGCTTCATCTGAAAGTGGAACATAAACAGCCATTTGGTCTCCGTCGAAGTCAGCATTGAAACCTGTACATACAAGTGGGTGTACTTGAATAGCATTACCTTCAATCAATACAGGATTGAACGCTTGAATACCCAAACGGTGCAAAGTAGGAGCACGATTTAAAAGTACAAATTTTCCACGAATTACTTCTTCAAGAATTGCCCATACTTCTGGAACACCTTCTTCGATAAGACGATTTGCTCCACGTATATTAAATGCAAGTTCAGTTTCCAAAACCTTTGAAATAACAAATGGGCGGAAAAGTTCAAGAGCCATGTGTTTTGGAAGACCACATTGATTAAGTTTTAATTGAGGACCAACCACAATAACAGAACGTCCTGAATAGTCTACACGCTTACCAAGAAGGTTTTGACGGAATAGACCTTGCTTACTCTTAAGGTTGTCAGAAAGAGATTTAAGTGCACGCTTTTGAGATTGAGAAACAGCCTGTGAGTCATTTTGTTTTGCAATTGAATTATCAATCAAAGCATCACAAGCTTCTTGCAATATTCTTTTTTCATTACGAAGAATAACATCTGGTGCACCAATTTCCTTTAGCTTTTTCAAACGGTTATTACGATTAATAACACGACGGTAAAGGTCATTGATATCACTAGTTGCGTGGCGTCCACCATCAAGAGCAACCATCGGGCGAAGAGCTGGAGGAATAACAGGAATTACAGTCATAAACATCCATTCAGGACGAATATTAGAATGAATCATAGAACGAAGTAATGACATACGCTTTTGCAATTTTTCTTTTTCAATTGCACTAGCTTTTGGAATCATTGCTTCTGTTTCTTCTTTTACTTTATTTAAATCAAGATTCTTAAATATAGAAAAGATTGCTTCAGCACCAATACTTGCTTCAAAACAACTTCCGTATTTTAAACTAAAGTGATGATATGCAAGCTCATTTAAAACCTTACTTGGTGTAATGTCATTTATTTCTCTTTTTGTGTTTGTAAGTAAATCCTTTAATTTATCTTTTGTTTCTTCGTCAGGAGCGTTTTTGATTTTTGATTTAAATTCACTTTCAAGATTTTTTATTACTGTTTCTTTTTCTTCTGTATGAACACGAGTAATAATATATCCAGCAAAGTAAACAACCTTTTCAAGATCAGATACTGGAATATTTAAAAGTGTAGACATACGAGATGGTACACCACGCAAAAACCAAATATGTGCTACAGGACTCGCTAATTCAATATGGCCCATAAGTTAACGACGCACAATAGAACGAGTTACTTCAACTCCACACTTTTCACAAACGATATCCTTATAACGGATGCGACGATATTTCCCACAGTAACACTCGTAATCCTTTTCTGGACCGAATATTCTTTCATCAAAAAGACCACTACGTTCACTACGTCCTGTACGGTAATTTATTGTTTCTGGTTTTGTAACTTCACCATAAGACCATTCACGAATACGCTCAGGTGATGCGAGCTTTAGATGTATTGAATTAAAATCTGTTGTATCAATTGTTTTCATATATTATTTTTGTTCCAATTAATGATTAATTATCTTTTTTAAGTTCAACATCTAAAGCAAGACCACGAAGATAAGAAAGAAGAACATTAAACGATGCTGGAACGTTTGGCTCACCAATTGGATTGCCCTTAATAATAGCGTCGAAAGTTGCAGAACGACCCATAATGTCATCAGACTTTATAGTAAGCATTTCTCGTAATGTATGAGCAGCTCCATGACCTTCAAGTGCCCACACCTCCATTTCTCCAAATCGTTGTCCTCCACCTTGTGCTTTACCACCAAGAGGTTGCTGGGTAATAAGTGAGTATGGTCCAATAGAAC
>CAZMDL010000082.1:0-10706 GCA_964565285.1 uncultured Candidatus Saccharibacteria bacterium | reverse complement strand
GGTTGTGTTCGTCATGTATCTGTTCATGCGGCTGGTGTAGTTATAGCACCTCGTCCATTATACGAATTCACCCCAACACAATACGATCCAAAAGGTGGTGTGGTTATTACACAATACGACATGTATCAAATCGAAGATGTTGGGTTACCAAAATTCGACTTCTTAGGTATTCGAAACCTCGCAATTCTTGCTGATGCAATAAAACTTGTAAAAAAAATTCATAATGTAAATATCAATATCGATAAAATTCCAATTGATGACAAAAAAACATTCAAAATGCTTGCTCGCGGAGAAACTATGGGCCTATTCCAGTTAAACGGTGCAGGCATGACAGCATACCTAAAACAACTAAAACCCACCACAATTCATGACATAAACGCTATGGTGGCACTATACCGTCCAGGACCGATGGAATCTATTCCAGAATATATTAAACGTAAACACAACAATGATTTAATCCAATATCTAGATCCTCGTCTTGCAGATATATTAGATCAATCATATGGAGTTATAACATACCAAGATGATGTGATGATGATTGCTATTAAACTTGCTGGTTATTCATGGCTTGCTGCCGATATGCTTCGTAAAGCTATGGGTAAAAAAATTCCAGCAGTTATGGAAGCGGAGAAGACAAAGCTACTTGAAGGTTTCGTACAAAATGGAATGTCACCTAAAAAAGCACAAGAATTCTGGGCACTCATTGAACCTTTTGCCGCATATGGATTTAACAAAGCTCACGCTGCAAGCTACGGAAGAGTTTCTTACCAAACAGCATATATGAAAGCCAACTACCCTGTGGAATATATGTGTGCAATTCTTACAGCAGAATCCGGTGACGTAGAAAAAGTAGCCGAGATAGTCCATGAATGTGAAAATATGAAAATAAAAGTACTACCACCAAATATCAATGAAAGTTTTGGTGGATTTACAGTAATTAAAGGTAGTAATTTTGAAGAAGACCGAGCAATACGCTTCGGACTATATACAATCAAAAACCTTGGTACAGATATTTCTGATTCAATAATTAGTGAACGTGAACGTGGTGGCCCATTTAAATCATTATCAGATTTCTTTGAAAGGATAAACCATAAAAATCTAAACAAAAAATCAGTCGAAGCATTAGCAAAATCTGGAGCTATGGATGATTTTGGTGAACGTAATGAAATAATAGGTAACCTTGAAGTATTAATTGCTTTCAACAAAGAATCAAAAAGTGTAAGCACCCAAGATTCACTTTTTGGTTCTATTGGTGGGATTCAAGCAAAGCTCAACCTAGAACCACAAAAAGAAGCTACGAAAGAAGAAAAATTAGCCTGGGAAAAAGAATTACTAGGTTTATATATTTCTGGTCACCCTCTTGATGCATACAAAGAAAAAATAGATAAATTTGGAACCCTCATAAATACAATCAAATCAAAAGAAACTAAATCAGGCAAAGTTGTAACCGTAGCATGTATAGTAGAAAAAGTTCGAGTAATAAACACAAAGACTAATACAAGAATGGCATTCATTACTGTTTCTGATTACACAGGAAGTATTGAAGCTGTAGTTTTTTCTAAACTATTTGAAAACATAAAAGATATTTTAGTTGAAGGAGCTATAATCGCATTAAACGGAAAAGTTACAGATAGAGGCGGGCAAAGAAGCATAGCAATTGAAAATCTAAAGAAAATCTAAATAATAAAACCCCCTACATTATGTAGAGGGTTTTATTATTTATTGATTATTTGAATTATCCTTATTTTCAGTATTTATTTTAACTGAATCGATCATTTTCATAATCTTTTTAATATTCTTTGTATAGTTTGGATTTACTGAGTTGTACTTCTTCAAAATTTCATCAACAGTCTTATTATCATAATGAGCTGATGTATTTGGATTATTACCACCCAAGTTCCATGCTACTACTTCAATAGATTCATCGATAGATTTGAATCCTATTTTACATGAACCCCATCCAAAACCATTAAAGGTTGCTACAGGATTTTTACAGATATTTCTATATGCAGTGGATTCTTGTGTAATTAACGAAGGCAATAGATCCCATGGTAATTCATTCTTCTCTGCTTCGTCTACGAATTTCTTTCCGTAACCAACCAAAGGAGAATTAATTGATTTAAAGAATGCATCTATTTTAAGAGCATGCTCTTTGCGAATCTGAGCTTCTTCTGGGGTTAACAGATGAGCCTCAAAAACGCTATTATCTTGACTTAGTACTACAGATGACACTGGAACAGAAGTTAAACCTGTAAGTGGCATTGTTGTTGCAAATAAAGGAATTGCAACGAACGACTGTAAGAACCTTGTTATTTTTTGTTTACTCATAGTACGGTGATTGTGCTTCACCAAACATGTGTCAGAATTGGTTGTTTCAAATCTTTATGTTAAAACATAAGTCCTCAAAACAAAAAGCCCTTATATATAATCAATAATTAATTACTGATAACATATCTGGACTCCCTAATATAGTATCACAAACAACCAAATAAGTCAATAGTTATACCATGCTTTTTATACTCGTCAAATACAAAAAACCCTTATAAAATAAGGGTTTTTTGTATTTTATTCATTGACTAAATTAACATAAAATTGTATAATTAGCCTTTAAAATTAGGCTATAATAGGATTTTTGACAAAAATAAAGCTTTGTACTATAAAAACCTTTATTTTATAAGGATATCTGACTATTTATCTTGTCCATGACACTTTTTAAACTTCTTGCCAGACCCACAAGGGCATAAGTCATTCCTACCTACCTCCTTTTCTTGATTCCCCTTTTTAGTAAAATTAGGATGGCTACTTTCATCAATTGGAGCATTCAAAATAAGCTCAGGTGTAGCCTCTACCACCTCTGACTCATTCACATTACCATCAATATGCATTGTTTTTATTAACTCAAAGACTTTCTCACGAAATACAGCTTCCATCTCTTTAAACAAATGTAAGCCTTCTTTTTTGTATTCAATCAAAGGCTCACGCTGACCATAAGCACGCAAGTTCACAGAACTTCTGGTATACTCCATAGTCTCTAAGTGCTCAAGCCATAATTCATCGTTTATATGTAGAGCAATCCTGCGAACAGTATCAAAGAAAACTCCTTCACCAAAAGCTTTCTTTTTTTCTTCTATAATTGATTCCAATTGTGGATAATCTTTAAAGAAAGACTGGATAAAAGATTCAAGCTCAATAGTACTTCCGAGTAGTATCATTTTACGACGACCGTATACAATATTTCGCTGGTGATTCATTACATTGTCATATTCAAGTGTATGTTTACGAGAATCAAAATGAAATCCTTCTATTTTAGCTTGTGCATTTTCAAGCGTCTTAGAAATAAAACTATTTTCTATTGGTTGATCTTCTCCTATACCAAAACGCCCCATCATAGTCTTTAAACGGTCAGAACCGAATATGCGCATTAAATCATCTTCAAGGGAAACAAAAAACTGAGTCTCACCAGGATCACCCTGACGACCAGCACGCCCACGAAGCTGATTATCAATACGTCTTGCCTCATGACGCTCTGTACCTAAAACAAATAAACCACCCAAAGATTTTACTTCTTCATATTTTTCATTAGTAAAAGGAATACCTCCAAGTTTAATATCAACTCCACGCCCTGCCATATTTGTAGCCACAGTTACAGAACCCCGAGTCCCAGCATTTGCAATTATCTCACCTTCTTTTTCATGATTCTTAGCATTAAGTACAGTATGGGGGATACCAGCTTGTGTTAAGTAAGCAGATAATAACTCATTCTTCTCAATTGAAACAGTACCAATTAAAACAGGTTGACCATTTTTATGTAATTCTTTTACTTTATTTGCAATTGCCTGGAACTTACCCTTTTCTGTTTGAAATATTAAATCATTTCTATCAATTCTTTTTATATCTCTATGTGTAGGGACTACAGTAACTTCAAGTCCATATACTTTGAAAAACTCTTCTTTAGAAGTTTCAGCAGTACCAGTCATACCACCAAGCTTTTTATAAAACTTAAAATAATTCTGAAAAGTAATAGAAGCTACGGCTCTTGTTTCCTTTTGTATTTTTACACCTTCTTTTGCTTCTATGGCCTGATGTAAACCTTCACTCCATCTACGACCAGGCTGTAATCTTCCAGTAAAAGAATCAACAATAACCACTTCCCCATTTTTTACAACATAATCTTTATTCTCTTCAAAAAGTGCACGTGCTCTTACTGCTGTCTCTAAATGGTGAACATATTTAATTCCTTTCTCTGTATAAATATTTGTAACACCTAAAAGATCCTCGGCTTTATTAATACCTTTATCTGTTAGAGATATAGCACGAAGCTTTTCGTCTACAGTATAATCTTCATCTTTTGTAAGTGACTTGGATATATCTGCAAATGTTTTATATAAATCTTCAGAATCTTGTGCCTCAGAAGAAATAATAAGTGGAGTACGTGATTCATCAATTAGAATAGAATCAACTTCATCGACGATTGCATACGCGTGATTTCTTTGTGAAATCATATTTGCATTCGTAGCAAGATTATCTCTTAAATAATCAAAACCAAATTCATTGTTAGTACCATAAGTTATGCTAGCTTGATAAGACTCTTTTCTTGTTGAAGGTCTTAAATATTCATAATCAACTTTAAAAGATTCTTCACCATCTAAAGAATTCGATACATGACTATTATCAAACAAGTATGAAGTATTCTGAGAATTGATAACTCCAACAGTTAAACCAAGCAAAGAAAATATTGGCCCATTCCACACAGCGTCACGACGAGCCAAATAATCATTCACAGTTACAATATGTACACCCTCTCCTGTTAGTGCATTTAAATATGCTGGTAATGTTCCAACAAGTGTTTTTCTTTCACCTGTTCTCATCTCTGCAATACGTCCACGATGCAGAACAATTCCTCCTATAAGTTGGACATCATAGTGGCGTTGACCTTGTGTACGAAAAGAAGCTTCACGAACTAAAGCAAATGCTTCGGGCAAAATAGCGTCCAGACTCTCACCATCTTTAATTCTATCTTTAAATTCTTGTGTCTTTAGTGAGAAATCTTCATCTGAAAGAGCTTTCATATCTTGCTCTAAACTGTTAATTTTATTTATTAAAGGTTTAACGGATTTTACAAATTTAGTATTTTCGTCTCCAAATATAGTGTTTAATATACTCATAGTCCTGTCATTTTAGCACAAAAAGAAAATCCCCGATAGAGAGGGGATTTTCTTTTTGTAAACAATATTGAAGATTACATTCTCTTCTTTGTTGTTGTTTTCTTAGCTGCCTTCTTTACAGTTTTCTTAACTGTCTTTTTAGCTGCTGCTTTCTTTTTTGCTGCCATAAAATTTTATTGAAAATTATTTTTAAAAGATGTGCGACCGTACGACCTTACAAAAAATTTTTATAAAAATAATTTGTAAAAATTTTTCGTCGCACTTATATAACTATTATCTTACATAAAAAAAATAACTGCAATAATATTTTCATAAAAAGTGTGGATAACTTTTTATTTTAAAAAATATTTTTTAAAAATAAAAATAAATAAAATTTATTTTTATTTATTAATTTATAAATTATTTTATTTTAAAAACATAAAAATGAAAAACATTCCGATTTTATTCGGAATGTTTTTCATATAATGATTCATGGCTATAAGCCGAATTCTGTAAATTACATTTCTGTAACTGATAGAAATTTATCTAGGTGTATAATTACTCATACACTCAAGCGACTCTTCCTGAAATTTCTTTCAAGACACGGTCTTGCACGCGTGTAAGGATTTAGCCGTTTCACTTTTCTATTTCATTTAGTAAACTAAATTTATAAGAAAATTTATCCAAATTAATTTGGATACTCTCACCTTTCGGTTATGAGCGTCACTGCTCGCACCTCTACCGTCACCGGCGATGGGTATTACCCACTACATTTCCTAAATCAATAGGTACGTGTTCGGACTTTCCTCCCCTTGTAAAACAAAGAGTATCTATCCACCATGAATCAAAATGAGTATAACAGAAAGACTTGACAATATCAATCTATTTGCTATACTATAGGAGTGAGTAAAAAATTCTAATAATTTATTACAAAACAAATGCTTCAATAAAACCACCGCAAGGTGGTTTTATTGTTTTTATATACTCTTGTAATAACAATATACGTAATGTTATACTTTATACGTAGCCGTCTGTGTTTCAAGTTGGCGGCTGCACTCACATAAGCATTTGTGTTGGAGTTTAGCACCCGCTAACTTAAAACACAGAAACAAAAAATCACCCATTGGGTGATTTTTTGTTTCTTAATATTTTATTTTTAATGAGAAGCTACATGATGCACTTCATTTTTTTTATTAAATGAACGAACAATTAGAAAAATAATTAAAATTAAAATAAAAACTAATAACCATCCAATAAATGTTCCGGGAAGAAAACCTCCTAAGAATCCAGCAGATGCAGCAAGTGAATTATCATATACTGAATCCATTTCATTAACAGTATTTACATTATTAGTATCACTTTTTATATTTGAATCATTATTTGTATTTGAAATAGTTCCAGAAATAACAGGAGCATTCAATACACCAACTTTTTTTGTTTTGAAATAATATATATCACCTTTTGAAATATATGATCCATCACTTGCAACAATACGGAAATAATAAATTGTATCTGGAAGTAATGTAGTTATACCATTTGAAAACTTTACAGGATTACCATTTTTAAGTGGCAGACGAGAAGTATTTTGATTAAGTGTAGTTGATGTACCATATTCAAAATATGCATTTACATATGATTGATTATTTTTATAAACAAATCCATTTAAGATTGCACTTGTTGTATCAACATCACTAACAGATGAAGTAATAGCCTTGATTGTTTGAACATTATTTACATATACATTGTTATTATTTACTGGAGGAACATAATTTGAGTTTGTATTCCAAAAACTTGAATTTGAATTATTATTAAACCAATTCCACCAATAATTATTTGAATTATTATTTATCTGATTTACATTAATTATAATTACACTAGAAACAGTATTGTTATTATTTGAAGCAGTTAGAGTATATGCCTGATTATTTGTAGGATACACAACACGACTACCATTAATTGAAAGATTTCCGTTTACACCAGTAAGATTTACATTAGTACAATTTGTAGTTACCCAAGAAAGTGTAACTGATTGCCCTATTGTAATAGTATTTGTATTTGGACTAAAAGAGTTAATATAACAAGAACTTGAAGAACTAGAACCATTACTTAATGTTGGGAAATTTAACACAGTACTTGATTTTGTAATACCGCCAGAAGTTTCCGCAACCAAACGAAAATAATAAGTAGTATTAGGTGTAAGACCTGTAATTAAAACAGGAGTCACACTTCCTTGTGTATTATTTTGATTTACTTTTGATGTAGTATAAGCACCCACAAAATTAGAATTATTAGAATATTCAAACCATGTTGTTGTATTTAAGCCATTACCATTATAGCCACCATTAAGCATTGCACTAGTCCCCGTAACATTTGTTTCTTGAGAAGTAATTGCAATCGGCAATGAATATGAAAGTGTAGTAAAATCACCCATAGCACCAAAACCGACCCCGAAATTATTTACACCCATGGCACGATAGTAATAAGTAGTATTAGGTGTAAGACCTGTAATATTTGCAGTATAAGAACCAGTTGGATTAACTTGTGTAATATAACCAGTAGCTAAACCAAATGCTGGAGTAGTACCATATTCAAAACGCACATCAGTACTAGAAGCTCCAGGTGCATTCCATGCTCCATTTAAAGTAACGGTCGTTTGAGTTTTGTTTGTTTCTGCATTTGTAAACATAGTAGGACCCAATGCTAAAGAAGCATGAGTCATGCCAAAAAACGCTACGAGAGCAAATACAAAACCTATAGATTTTTTGATTATTTTATTCATATAATTTTTCAGATTAGCCCTTACGGGATAATGTTATTTATTTAATTATGCAAGTATTGTAGCACATTTATATGTATCTTGTCAATAGCTAAATTTAAACCTATATATAATACATAAATATACATTGACAAATATGTATAAATATGCTAATATATACACAAATAATTCTCCACAATTTAATCAGTATAATGAAAAATTTAACCATTTTCACAGCAATCGCCCTTATGCTTTTAGGCGTATCAAATGTAAAAGCACAGTTTTCAAATGTGTATCAGCCCTCAAATGGGCAAGATACAGTAGTAGTAAGTTCAACCGTAAAAGGTTTGGATAGCACAAAGATAGGATACCGAATAGGTATACTATCAAACAATGCGAGTATGACTCCAATCATTGGATCATACCCTACCGGAAATATAGTTGATTCATTTATGACGAATCAAACAAATTTCGTTTACACAATACCTGTTTCAGTAAATTACCCTAAGTATTTTTATTTCAAAGAAATCGTAACCTCAAAAGATACGGTTGGAAAAATAGATACAGCGACAGGAGTAAGCTACCTTCCCGTACTACTAACACCAAAACTAAAAGCCCCTACAATGTGGTTAACCACACCAACAGTAGGTAAAACTACAGCACTATTCAATGCCACTTTCACAAGCGGTTTTGATAAAGCAAAAATTGAAATCATCATAAGTTATGGTGATACAATCTTTTCACATCCGGTAACAAAATACCCGATCAAAGATTCTGTAGATTTAGTTTTAGGACAAAATCAAGATGTAGCAAGAAGTTACTCAATTGATTTAGGTAGTTCGAATTATATGTTCTCATACAAAGTACATATTTGGAACTCTGTTTTGGATAGCTTGTCACCAATATTTTATGGAGTAACACTACCACAGGCATCACCTGTAAAAGTAGGCACACCATCAAATAGTGGGAGTACTGATGACAGTATCTGGTATGAAAGTAAAATCGTTACAAACGGCTTGAAAACTTACCACACGGCTTTCATTAGTGAAACACAAAATGGAACACCGTTCGATTCTGTAAATTCTGTAATATTTGGTAATAGCGGTATTTCAATAAAAAATATCTCATTTATTAAATTAAAACCAGAGAATGATTATTACGTTTGGAGTGCTGTATACGATACAGCATTTAAAACTTGGTTTTATTCAAACAAAGTTTTAGTACAAACAAAAAGCTCACCAAGTAAATACACATTAAAGATCAATTCTTTAAAAGTTCTTAATAGAACAAGTGAAGATGCCGAGGTATTGAATTTTAATGTAATCACACCAGACGGAAGCGTAGGATATACTACTTGTTTAATCAGAGAATATCCAAACGGAAACAGTACGACTGTGCAGCAATGGCGAACTACTCAAGGACAAGAAAATCTAGAAGCAATTTTAGAAAATCTTACTATTGGTAAAAAGTATCAAGTAACCATTTTTGGTTATGATTCACTTTGGACAAATCATTATAATGCATGGGAAATAGAAGATACTTTTACTTTTAAAGGTACACAAACTATTCCAAGCCTTCAGTTACAAAGTATGGGTACAAGGAACTTAAATGATACTCTAGCAATAGATTTCTCAGTATTTGTTCCTAGTGGCTATACAATTGATATCGGGTATAAAATTGCAATTGGTAATGATTCCACATTCATAAGTCCATATAAAAGTGGCATAGCATTAAGCAAAGTAAGTGGTTTTCAAACTGGCACAATTTATGTTACAGGACTGCCTTCTGGTACGCATGGATTTTATAAAATTTACAATGATCCAAGTTTTACTCCTCCAACAGGAGAATTAAAAGGGTCGTTTAATTACTATAAAAACATAAGTTCAAATGTATCAGAATTACAAAATGCTTTAAATTTTTCATTATATCCAAATCCAAGCCAAGATATTATTAACATTGAAATTCCTGAAGGTAAAATTTCAGATTACGAAATGTATGACATTAACGGCAAAAAAGTTTTAAAAGGAAACCTTAAAAATTCACAAACACAAATTAGTGTAAGTGAACTTGAACAAGGTTTATACTTTATTAAAACAAAGTTTGGAATGATTAAATTTTTAAAGAACTAACGCACATTTTTCTAAAATAAAAAAAGAGCTAACCAAATGGTTAGCTCTTTTTTCGTGTAAGTAAATAGGTAAATTTTTTAAATCAATAGTATAAATATTTTTTCTTTTGTTCCGTTCTAAACTGTCTTTCCAGTCTGCCAATGTGCTTTTAGGTCTATCCACATCAAGACCATTATGTGCTCAATTGAGGCACATAATATCGCCTTTTAAATCTTTGAGTTCTATAAATAGAAACTCTAGGACATTTCAAATTGAATTATTCCACGACCAGCTTCCGCTAGCCGTGCCTTGTTACGACTTATTCCCTGTCACCGAGCTTACCGTAGGCCCTCCTTATGGAGAGACGTCGGGTACTCCCGGCTCCCTTGAATTGACGGGCGGTGAGTACAAGACTTGAGAACGTATTCACCGCGGTATATCTGACCCGCGATTACTAGCAATTCCAACTTCATGGGGTCGAGTTGCAGCCCCCAATCCGAACTGGCGCCACTTTTATTAGGATTCGCTCAGGGTTACCCCGTCGCTGCCCGTTGTAGTGGCGATTGTATTATGTGTGTAGCCCAAGGTATCAAGGGACATGCTGACCTGGCGTCATCCTCTCCTTCCTCCCAACCCGATGGTCGCAAACAAAAAAAATGTTTGTGCTCATTGGGCTGGGCAGTCTCGTGTGACACTTAT
>CAZMDL010000081.1:0-3941 GCA_964565285.1 uncultured Candidatus Saccharibacteria bacterium | reverse complement strand
TCAAGAATGTCTTTTACACAAAATGAAAGAGAACGACCATATTTTTTAGACATAAATTATCTCCATAAAACCTTGATTTTATCTGACTACAACGTGCCATGTAGCGACATAAGACAATAATCCGTGTTCGATTGTTTCACAGTCTGATGAGGAGCTAGAACCGCCGTCATAATTAACTTGTTCTCCTCGTTTTTCAACATTTTTGATACTGAAAGACATGTAGTATGTTTCATGATTGTTTTCTACCGTACTTCGATTACGCTTTTCGTAGGAAAAAAGAATATAGCACTTCCCGTATTCTCCGTTCAGCGTAGCAAATCCAACACCTGAGTTTTCGTCACCTTCAAGAATGTCATACACTACAACGGGATTCAATTCACTTGCACGAGCCATTTTAGCGTTTTGACGTTGTTCATATTGGCGTTTCTTTTCGTCTTGACGAATTTTTTCCTGCTCACGCCATTTCAGAATTTCTTTAATATTATCTTGGCAATAAGTTTTAATAAATGTACCATTATCAAAGTCAGGTAAACTTCCTTCCGTTAATGCGTTGTCCACAATCAAAGAGGGATTGATATGATTACCGCTAACCTTTACATTACCACCAAGAGATTGAATTTTACTAGCTAACATTGACAATCGAAGATATTCATCTTGAGGGTCTTTGTTTGAGTTATATCCAATATCTACCTTAATTTTTACATTACCAGTTCTGTAACCGTATTCAGTGACTTCAAATTCATTGTAGGGAAAATCTTTACGAATGATACCTTGAATCTTTTGGCGGGAAATGTTTGTCATTTTTATAACCCTTTTATCCTAAATATTCGAATAATGCGCCAGCAGGGATAACCGTTTTCCCTTCGCATTTATACAGGTCGACAATTTTACAACCGTTCTTTCTAGCCTCAGCATAAAAAGACTTATGAGAATATCCTTTTCTGATAAATTCCATTCCTAAGTTTTTAGACATTTCAAACAAGTCTAATCCGGTATTACCAATAGGTGTAAAAAGTTTTCCAAGATACAAAAAAGACTTTCTCATTCCTTGAACCTCATTCAAAACTTCTTCTTTTGAATAGTTGCAGGAAGAACAAAACTCACCTTTAGGATTATGAATCATTTTTGTATAATACCGACCCATACGATTGTAGAAAACCGTATGACGAAAGCCTTGATTATCGACATAAATACCAGAAACTTTTTTCATATAATTAGTTCTCCTTATTCATTGACACAATAATTATACATCACTTCTAAAAATATTGCAAGGGTTAAACATTACAAATTCATTGCAGAAACTAATCAGATTTAACAAAAGCATTGTAGTATGTAACACCTTTAGACATTTTACAAGTTACTGGACTTTGGTTTCCGTAAAAGCGAAGTCCGAATCCCTCATAAAATTTTGCACAATCTGAAATGTTATCAAAACTCCCTAATCGAATTTCGCCCTTAAAATCTATTCGGCATTGGAAAGGTTTTTTATTAATTTGTTTCTCATTCCGTTGTTCTTTATGAATTAGTAATCTTCCCTTTTCCATAGCAGAGGATTCGTCATCATAAAACGCCACCACATTTTCAGGCTTTAACCCTCCAAGAAACTGTAAACCAATCTCTTGAGGAGTAGAGCGATAAACAATGTCCTGCAATGTGCTAAATTTTGTTGGTTTAGTAACAACCCAAAAGGATGATATTTTCATTTTTTTATTTCCTGTTCTTTTATACTTTAATTATAGCATAAATTTATTTACGAAACATTGCAAAATCATATTAAATTTCGCCCACTAAATTTATGAATACATTAAAGCCATTTCCATAAACTTCTTTACTTCTTCTTTTGTTTCTACGTGTGAAAAATTATTTGGCATCTCTGTTCCAGAAGATGTCCAGTATTCTTGAATTTTCAGTTCCGGTTTTACAATCCAACATTTATGAAGTGATGACTTTTTCCAATATTCAGATACCAGTAAATCACCTATCTTCTTCTTACATAATTCAAGGGTAAACATTAATTTTCTAGGATTAGATAAATCTCCAGTATATTCTTCCTCATGTCGGATATAATAAAGACCCTTAAACTTTTTAGCCTGTGTAGCAGGAATAAGATAGTCGTTTAAGTCTATCTTTATTTGAATACTTCCTACTTGATTTTCGCCCATATTATCCTCTTTGATAAAATAGTCATTCTATGAAAGAACTAAAATCAAACCAACTAGAAACAGGACTAAAATTGCCCCAATAAATACATATGTTCCAAACATATTTTATTCTCCGTATTGCTTAGATGACCAGACCATGTTGGATTCTTTCTCTGAATCCAACTTCGACCAACCCGATTCAATTGTCCAATAGCAAAGGATGCCATGAAGTTCCTGAACAAAAAAGTGTTCTCCATTATATTCATACCAACCTGTTTTAATTTCGCCCATTATTTTATTCCTATTCGTTGATAATACAAGCCAAACAAGTTAACTTGAAAGGACAGTTTTGGCAATCTTCTTTGACTTCGTTTACAAAAAAGTCACGACTATCATTCAGTTCTGCGTTTGGAGGAAGTTCGCCGTTTGCAATCAATGTAGAAAGACAGAGAATATCTTCAATGGATTCGGCTGTTTCAATTCTAGGATGGACGATTGAAATTTCAGTAATCTTAGTCATAATCTTTATCGTCCTCATCATTCTCATTTTCTGATTCTTCTTCGTCTTCTTCAACATCTTCCCATTCAACATTGGGAAAATAAATAACCGTACCCTGACCCATGTTATCAGTTTTTGCTTCTGTCATAATGTCAAGAAGGCGTTCAATGCTGCCCAGCATTTCTTCGGCATCATTACCTACGAGAGTATCATAACAATAATTGACAATCTCTGTAGCTAGTTGTGCAATCTCTTGATCAATTGTTCCATCGACATAAAAACCAATGCAATTTTGCCCGTACATTCCACGACCTGAGTAAGAGTAAACTTCACGACCACCATTTTCAAGAATTTCTTTGAATTGAGTATTGATTGACATTTTTATTTTCCTTTTTATAAGTACCAAATTCGAGTAATTTTAATTAAATCTGTTTTTTTGTAGCCGTCAGATAAGAGTTCATAGTATTTTTCCAACTGCTCTTTCTTAGTATCAAATTGAAATTCCTCAATTAGAAAATCATCTTTTCCGTAGACTTCAACGTGAAATTGTTTTTTAATCATTCCGACTCCTTCTCTTTACCTTTTAATTATAACCGATTTTCGCCCTAGAAACATTGCAGATTCATTACAACGATTCTAGAAACATTTGTTCTGCTTTTGTTTTCGCATCTTTAATTTTTGAAAATCCACCAAAGCAAGCCGCGATTCTATACGGTACTTTGGCAGACAAAACAACATCCCCCATTCCGCTACCAAATAAACCATATTTTTTACCCATAGTTTTCTGGTGATTGTATTTTGCTTCGTCGATAAAATATGGAGTTTCGCCCCACGCTCCAAATTTTGTAACCCTTTTAAAAAGGCGATGTCGAGTCGTCCCAGACAAGTCTTCTTGAGAGAACCATTTTATTTCCATTGTTTCATCCTCATAAAAGATTGATTTTATTCACTAATCCGTTACGCTTCTCTTTACTTTTGACTTAATAAGCCTATAACTATCACTTTGTAATTCATAGCCGTTCTCAAAAATAATGGACACTAGTTTTTGACGAGCGGAATGAACAATATCATATTCTTCAGAATCTCGCTTGATTGACCACAAAGATTCGTCTAAAGACTTTACAGACTTAGCCAAAAGAGTTAATGTCATTTTGTTCACTTTAGGATTCCTTTCCGTAAGTGGCGGTTAGCCAACCTTCAACAAAGATAAGGACTTCTTTCCAAGTCATATTTTCACCAAAATAATCAAGCAACATACCAGAACCAACGTGATATAACCGATAAGAACAGGGATTCGAGTC
>CAZMDL010000080.1:0-1661 GCA_964565285.1 uncultured Candidatus Saccharibacteria bacterium | reverse complement strand
GAGGTTTTGTATGGTGATTCTTTTTCAAAAATTGAAGCTCCTGCATTCTTAGCTCCTGTATTGGAGAATAGTGGCCCAGAGTTTGCAGTAGCAGTGGGTCTTGCATTACGTCAAATTTCATAAATATGGACAATACACAATTTCAAACATCATTCATACCTAAGAAGCCAATGATTGCAGAGGAGAAAAAGCCTGTGCTTAATCGTCCTATTGGTCTACTGTCTTTTTTAGCTGGATTTGTATTGTTTATTGTTGTTGGTTCTTATGTTGGATTATTTTTCTATAAGAATTTATTAATTAGTCAGATTAAAGGTTTACAAGAATCATTGGCTTCTGCAAAAGATAGTTTTGAGCCTGAAACAATTTCTGATCTACAGCTTTTTGATAAACGTATGAGTGTATCTAGGCAGGTTCTTTCTTCTCATACAGTTCTATCTCCATTATTTGATGCTCTTGCTTTGGTAACTATTCCTTCTATCCAATATACTAGTTTTATTGCAGAAAATAGTATCGACGGGAAAGGAGTTTCTGTAAAAATGGTTGGGCTTGCTCGTGATTATAAATCTATAGCAATCCAGGCTAGTGTGTTTAATAGTCCGAAAGGAAAGTATTTTAAAGACGTAGTTTTTTCTAACTTAGTTCTTTCTGATGATAAAGATAAAAAAGGTTACATTGGCTTTGATGTTGCATTTATTGTTGATCCAAGTTTGCTTTCTTATGAAAAGCAAATATTACAGAGTAATTCTAAACCAAAAACTCCTGTAATTTTACCTGATGCTCCAAAGGGAGGTATCGATAATACAAATAATATAAAATCTACAACTATTGATACTACACCAGTAGATTCTACAAACATTACAAATAGTAATGCACAAACACAATAATATGAAATCAATTACACCAATAATCATAATAGTTATATCTGTCACATTGTTTTTTATTTTTGTTAATCCTCTTTACGGTGATGTTAAGGATTTAAGAACAGATGTTGATTCTTATAATCAAGCATTGTCTCATTCGACTGAATTACAAAAAGTTCGTGATGATTTAGTGAATTCTTTTAATTCAATTTCAAAAGATAATAAAGATAAATTGGTAAAATTTTTACCAAATACTGTTGATAACATAGAACTGATTCTTGAAATACAACAAATTGCTGGAAGTCATGGAATGTCGCTTACAAATATAACTTTTGAACCACCAAAAAACACAGAAGAAGAGAAGGATGCTCAAGGTCGTCCTATTGTTCAAGCTTCAGGTGATCCTAGTATGGCAAAGCCTTACGGTGTTTTTGATTTAGAATTTAAAACAAAAGCTCATTATGATACTATGGTTTCTTTTTTGAAAGACTTAGAGAAAAATCTACGCGTTGTTGATATTACATCAATGTCTTTTATTGTTCCAAATACTAAAGGTGAAAATGTCGATCCTTTCTTATTTGATTATGATATTAAAATTAAAACTTACTGGCTTAAACATTAATATATGAATAGTAAACTTAAAACAATTTTAATAATCGTTGTGCTTATGGTTCTTCTTGGTGGTGCATATATGTATTTTTTTGGTGGAGGTAATGTCCAAGAAACCGAAAGTGCACTTTCTTCTTCTACTGGTAACGCTGCTTTAAATGCAGAAATGATAAATCAGCAAATAAGTACTGA
>CAZMDL010000079.1:0-5863 GCA_964565285.1 uncultured Candidatus Saccharibacteria bacterium | reverse complement strand
ATCAGGGCAGCTTGGTCTTTCTTTTGTTGATCCAAAGAAAACATACGAAGATATTATTGCCAAAAAAGAAATACAAAAAACTAATTTACAAATTGAAATAAAGACCGAGCAGTGCCGCCGATACATAGGGCGAATTGTTCGTAATATAAAAGTGGGTCCAAGTCCTGCATGGGTAGTGGCGCATTTAGAAAGTATTGGGCAAAGAAGTATCAATAATATTGTGGATGCGACGAATCTCGTTATGTATAATTGCGGGCATCCTTGTCATGCGTATGATTTAGCGAAAGTTTCTGATGAAAAAATTATAATTACAAATGCAAAAGAAGGTGAGAAGCTTCCTGTCGTTGGTAGAGATGGAGCAATTGCAGATTTGAAAGAGACCGATATTGTGATTGCTGATAGTAATAAAAACCTCGCACTTGCTGGAGTAAAAGGTGGTCGTGATTCTGGAATTTCTGATGTTACTACTGAGATTGTTTTAGAAGTAGCAAACTTTACTCCAAATACAATTCGCAAAACTGCACGTCGCTTAAATTTACTCTCAGATTCTGCAAAGCGTTTTGAAAATGACTTAGCTCCTTCGCATGGAGATTTCGGTATGCTTGAACTCTCTGCACTCATTTCTGAAATGTGCCCGGATGCGGTATTTGAAGAATTGGTGGACATGTATCCTGTACAGCAAGAAGTGAAAACAATTTCTTTTACGACAGATTATATAAATAATAAATTAGGAGGTGCCATTACGGATAATGATATCGAAAAGATTTTGCAAAATTATGGTTTTGGATATTTGCATGATTTTGAAAATAAAAAGTGGGCGGTTACTGTCCCACAATTACGTTTAGATCTTGAACATGCGGAAGATATGGTAGAAGAAATTGGACGTATTTATGGATACGATAAAATTACGGGGAGTATCCCAACGCTTTCTTTTGTGCCAAAAGTAAATGAAATATATGCAAAAATATATGCAATTAAAACTGCATTAGTGAGTGAGGGATATAGGGAAGTCATGACATATAGTTTTACTGATAAAGGTGAAGTTGAATTACTTGCATCTGCGTCGGACAAGAATTTCCTCCGTACTAATTTGAGTGACGGCATAAAAAAAGCATACGAGATGAACAAATTAAACGCACCACTTTTTGCTGTTGACCCAAAAGATTTAAAACTTTTTGAAATTGGAAATGTATTTAAAGATGGAAAAGAAATGTTGCATGTGTGTATTGCGGATAAAAAAAATGTTACTGAGATGCCAGTTGAAGAATACTATGCAAAGGCGGGGATAGTCTCAGAAAGGTCCTCGGATCTCCTCGTCTATACACTCGGCCAGACCATTTCTGATACAATCCCCGCCTTTGCAGGGTGGTCACTTTTTCCATTTATGACTCGTGATATTTCTGTATGGGTTCCTGAGGAAGTTTCTTCTGATGAGTTAAAAAATATTTATAAAGAATTTGGAACAGAGCTTTTGGTGCGCTCGCCACAACTACTCGATAAATTTACAAAAGAAGGAAAAACATCTTATGCTTTTCGTTTAGTTTTTCAATCTTATGAAAAGACTCTTACTGATGATGAAATCAATCAAATAATGTTAAATATTGTAGAAAAAATTTCTAAAAACGGATGGACTGTTAGATAAATTTAAAAATAAATTAAAAATACAAAAAAGTGTGTAGTTATACACACTTTTTTGTATTAAAAACTAAAATTTTTCTTAAAAAAGTGTATACTGGTAAATGTATATTGGGATTTTTATAACCTAATATTGTTCATGAAAAGAAAAAATTTCTTTAAACTAAATATTGGAGAGAAAAAAACAAAGATTTTAAAACAAAATCGGCTATTACTGCTTTCTTTTTTGTTCTTCTTTTTGTTTTCTGCTTGGGTAAAAGTTTTTGCTTTTGCATGGCCATATAATCCTGGTTTAATTCTTGATCCCGGTTGTGCACCTACAGATTCAGACTGTACTGTTTCATTACTTGGATCTTTAAATGGTCTTAATGGAAGTGCACAAACATTTTCTACTGGTACAAGTGGTTCTGATTTTAATATTGATTCTGCTGGTACAGTTCATACTTTTAATTTTCCAACAGCTTCTTCTACAAAAAGAGGTCTATTGTCATCTTCTGACTGGTCTACATTTAATGGAAAGCAAGATGCGCTTATTTTTAATTTACCACTTCAAAATATTAGTAATAATATTTCGATTAATGTTGCAGATACTGGAGCGGATGGTTACCTTACTTCAGCAGATTGGAATACATTTAATAATAAATTACAGTCTTCTGATTTTATAACTAGTGCTGGTAATAATAATAATGGTATTGCTGTTTCTATATCAAATCAATTGTCATCTACATCACTATCAGTCACAACAACAGTTGCAGATAATTCAAATACAGGAGTTCTTTCAAGTACTGATTGGTCTACGTTTAATAGTAAAGAAGATGCACTTACTTTTTCAACAGGACTTACTCGTTCAATAAATACAATTACAAATAATTTATCTACAGGAGTTTCTGGTGGACAAAGTGTAGTCGGAGGGATTGCATCAGGTGAAAATCTTACTCTTTCATCAACTGTAAATGGAACAAAAGGTTCAATATTTTTTGGTAACTCTATTTATGATGAGGCAAATAATCGAATGGCAATCGGTGATACTGTTTTTGATGGTACAAATCCAGAAAAATTCTTTGTAAATGCTGGTACCACTAGTTCAGTAAATGCAATTGTTGCAAAGGGAACTATTGATAATTATTTTCAATTAAATATTAGAAATCTTTCTGCTGGAACTTCTGCTTCTTCTGATGTCGTGGCTACTGCGGATAATGGTAGTGAGACAACCGGATATATTGATATGGGTATTAACAGTTCTGGATATAATAGCGGGGTAATGGGTGTGGCAAATGATGCTTATTTATATAACATAGCTGCTGGTACAGGTGGGGATTTAGTTATAGGAGCCGGTTCTTCTGGTAAATCATTATACTTATTAACTGGTGGAACTTCTAAAACTACAAATAATCGTTTCAAGATTGATGGCACTGGGAATGCAACTTTTACTCAAGGAGTTGCTTCTATTGGAAGCCCTACTGCTTTGACAGTCACTGGTGCATCTCATAGCGGACTTACTGCATCAACAGAAGCAAGCGATATAAATATTAATCTTGCTCGTACTGTTACTTTTCAAACAGGTGCACTCACTACACAGCGTGCATTCAAAATTCAGGCACCAACCTATGCTTTTGTCTCAACTTCGACAATTACTGACGCGGCAACATTTGCAGTTACTGGAGCTCCCGTAAAAAGTACGAATGCAACTATTACGAGTTCTCATGGAATTTTAGTGCAAGCAGGTGCGGTTTCTACAGCAACTGCTGCGTACGGACTTACGGTGAATGCACCAACTGGTGCAACTACAAATATTGCAGCACAATTCCTTGATGCAGCGACTATGTCTGGAGCAGAAACATTCTATCCAGCAATTGATGTCTTGCGTACTGGTGGAACTGAAGGTGTGAAGATCGGTTATTGGAGTCGTTCTAGTGGAACAGCTGAAGGAGGTGCAATTATGTCACGTAGTGCAAATGGGCTTATTTTGGGAAATATAAATAGTGGTACTCCACAACGAGCTCTAACTATTCGCTATGATTCAAATAGTCCCTCAATGTTTTTAGGAACAAGTACTTCTCCTAATACCCCGTATGATTTTGGTATGGCAGGTGCTATTACTTTTTATTCTGTACCAAACACAACAAAATGGACTGGATTGGTAAGTTCTGGGCTGTATACTTTAGCTAATGGAGCAGGAGTATATTCGTCTGCTGGAGTTAATGGATCATCTTTTGGAGACTTAGTTCTTTCATCACGTTCAATCTCGACGGCAATGGTTGGTATTGTGACTGGTACAACACCTACAGTACGTATGAAAATTGACGCGACTGGTAATACGACATTTACTCAAGGTGTAGCTACAACTGGAAGCCCTGTTGCGCTTACATTAACTGGTGCCGCTCATACGACACTCACCGCTTCAACTGAGGCACCTGATGTAAATTTCAACTTAGCTCGAACAGTACAGTTTGCAACTGGTGCACTTACCACACAACGCGCGTTTCGTTTACAAGCGCCAACTTATGGTTTTGTTGGTTCTTCAACAATTACCGATGCTGCAACACTAGCTGTTAGTGGTGCCCCAGTTGCAGGTACCAATGCAACAATTACAAATTCACATGCCTTATTAGTTTCTGCAGGTGCGGTTGCTTCTGGAACAACGAGATCTTATGGACTTACCGTAAATGCTCAGACTGGTGCTTCAGGTGCCAATTATGCAGCCCAATTTATAGGAGGAAACGTTGGTATAGGAATTGCTACTCCTTTGGGTCCGCTGCATGTTATGCAGTCATCAACAGGATCAATGCCTATCTATTTTGATGCATACGGTGCCAACTCAACTAATAGTACTGAAATGTATTTTAGAGGTTACGGTGGAACTTTTGCGGCCCCAATAACTATCTCTTCTACTTCTCGAGTGCTTCGTATTGTAGGTCAAGGATATGATGGCTCTGCTGTGCGTCAGATGGTTGAGATTATTGGTAGTGCTGATGGGTCACCTGCCTCAAGTACTATTCCTGGTAAGTTAACGTTCCATACAACACCTTCTGGTGGAAGTTCAACAGAACGTATGCGTATTGATAGTACTGGTAATGTTAGTATTGTTGGACTTATTTCTTGTGCTGGTCTTCAAACTAATGCTTCTGGTTTACTTTCTTGTACTTCAGATCAAAATCTAAAAGATATTCGTGGTGAATATACTCGCGGTCTTGATGCTATTATGGGTATTACACCAAAAACATATTCATGGAAAACAGATTCATATTTAAATGATGGTGGAGCTCTCTACAGTGGAGTTATTGCTCAAAATGTAGAAGAGTTTATTCCAGAAGCAGTAAATACAGGTGCACTAGGTTACAAACAAGTCAGCCAGATGACATTATTGGTTACTGCTATTAATGCTATTAAAGAGATTAATTTGAAGGTGGAGGGAATAGCAAATTTGGATACAAATTCTAGTTTTGTATCTTTATTTAAAACTTGGTTGTCTGATACATCAAACGGTATTACAAAACTTTTTGCTAAAGAAGTTCAGACAGATAAACTTTGCATAGGTCAAACTTGTGTTACAGAAGATCAATTACAATTATTACTTCAGGCCCAGAATATTCAAAATAATAATCAAACTGTTCCTGATTCTAATAACATCTCACAAGATAATAATACAGTCATAAATGAAGAAAATAATTCATCAGAAACACCAGTAGCGTCACCAGTTATAGAAGATAGCTCTATTAATACAAATGATGTGCCTATGGTTGAAAATACTCAGTAATATAAGGGTATTTTAACTCAATATAACACATAAAAATACTCGCAATATATGAGTATTTTTGTTATAATTATCTTAATTATGGCAAAAGAAAAAGAAGAGAAAAAGGTTAAAAAAGAGGGTAGTTATGGTGCAGATGAAATCTCTGTTCTTGAAGGATTAGAGCCGGTTCGTCGTCGCCCTGGAATGTACATTGGTTCTACTGGAATTGATGGATTGCATCATTTGGTTTGGGAGATTTTTGATAACTCACGCGATGAAGCGATGGGAGGATTTTGTAATCAGATTGAAGTTGTTTTGCTTCCAGGTAATCGTGTGCGTGTAGCTGATAACGGCCGTGGAATTCCTGTTGATATTCATTCTAAAACAAAAGTTTCTGCACTTGAAACGGTTATGACTACACTTCATGCTGGAGGTAAATTTGGTGGTGATGGTAGTGGCTATAAAGTTTCTGGAGGTTTACACGGCGTAGGT
>CAZMDL010000078.1:0-2071 GCA_964565285.1 uncultured Candidatus Saccharibacteria bacterium | reverse complement strand
AAATTAGAAAAACAAAACGTAAAGATAATAGATGGCGATGTTCTCCCTACCCCAACCGTTCTTTATGCAGTTCGTACTCACAAATACGATGGAGCGATAATAATTACAGCAAGCCATAATCCAATAGAATACAATGGATTAAAATTTGTAATGAGTGATGGATTTTTTACAAATGAAAACGATGTAAAAAATATAATAGAAAAATATAATCAAATAAACATACAAGAATCAAAAACTAAGTTAATGTACAAAATCAAAAATATCTTACAAGTATTTAAACTCACACCTAATTTTGTAAAAGAACACGCAGATCATATTTTAAAAAATATAGATACTGAAAAAATCCGTGCGAAGAAATTTAAAGTAGCCGTGGATATGACCAACGGTGCATCATGTGTAATGGACCCGTATTTATTTGAGCAACTAGGAATACAATTACTTTCAATCAACAATATTCCAAATGGAAAGTTTACACACAAGCCAGAACCACTAAAAGAAAACTTAGAACAAATTGAAAAATTCGTAAAAGAAAACAAAGTCGACATAGGATTCGTTCAAGACCCCGATGCCGACAGATTAGTAGTAATAGATGAGCATGGTGAAATGATTTCTGAAGAATACACTGTGTCACTTGGTATGGAAGCTATACTTGCAAAATATCCAAATACAGAACAAACAATAGTTATAAACATGTCGACCTCACAAATGAATACAGACATTGCACATAAATACGGCGGAGAATGCATACGAGCAAAAGTAGGAGAAGCAAATGTAGTTTCAGAAATGCTTAAAGTAAATGCAATTGCTGGAGGTGAAGGTGGAGGTGGAGTTATATACCCTACTATAAACTTCGCACGTGATAGCTTTGTATCATTATGCTTAATCCTAGAACTACTAGCGAAAAATAATAAGAGCATAAGTGAAACAGTAAAAGAATTCCCAAAATACCATATGAAGAAAGACAAAATTACAATTACAGACTCACTCGAAAATTGTTACAAGAAATTAAAAGAACACTTCAAAGAAGCGACAGCAAATGAATTAGACGGGTTGCGTTTAGATTTTGCTGATAGTTCATGGATTCACCTTCGCCCATCAAACACCGAACCTATAATCAGACTCTACGGCGAAGCAAAAGAAAAAATACAAATTGAAAATCTATTTACAGAAACAAAAAAAATTTTACTTTAAAGATAAAATAATCTCACCCCTCACCTTCTCCCCATTCCCCCATTTAAGCATTCCTAAATACGAATTCACACTCTCTTCTTTGTATCCATTCTTCTTTAGATTCCGAAACATTCTTTTCTTTGTCGCAGTTCTTAGTACCCTATGCTTTGGAAAATGTATCCAGCCAAGAAAATCTACTCCACTTGCAATGGTTTTGATATACACCTTGTCGGGATGTAATGTGAGTTTTAATTTTTGTTCTAAAAATTTATTTATTTGAATTAATAGATTTTCAAGATACTTTCTGTCTTCTGAAAGAATGGCAAAGTCATCCGCATATCTAATATAGTATTTCACTTTCAGTATATGCTTCATATACTGGTCAAATTCATTCATATATACATTTACAAGTAGCTGTGAAGTGAGATTTCCTAATGGAAGTCCATTCCTAAAGCTGTCTATTATATTACCAAGAAGTGAAAGTGTATTTTTATCCTGTATATGTTTATTTAAAATTTCTTTTAGAACCTCGTGATTAATACTCGCAAAGAATTTCCGTACATCACATTTTAGTACAAAGCAGGTTCGTGTATTGTTTCTACTTACCTTTCGATGAAATACTTCAAATCTTTGTATTGCTTTGTGAGTACCTTTGTGTAGTCGGCAGGAGTATGAATCGTGAATGAATTTTTTATCAAAATATGGGTACAATATTCTGTATATTGCATGATGAAGAAGTCTGTCTCTTACCAGTGCTTTATGAATATCACGAGGTTTTGGGTCGTTTATTTTAAAGGCGGTGTATGAGCTATGCCTATATTTTTTATTTTTTAAATCTTGATGCAAACTTAAAATATTATCCATCAATTTCATTTGAAATTCCTGAACATCCTTTTTTCTC
>CAZMDL010000077.1:0-8026 GCA_964565285.1 uncultured Candidatus Saccharibacteria bacterium | reverse complement strand
TAAGCACTTTCGTCAAAACTGAAGTGCTCAACCACTTCAAAAGATTTTCTTCTGCAATAAGCCTCGATACGCTCATATTGAGCAGGCAAAGAGTTACCTGCGTCCTTTTGTTCTTCAGTCGATACTCGTGAGACATTTATTGCTTTCATTTTATTTCTTATTACCGTATACGATATATAAAATCAAACGATAATATATCAGGGCAAAAAATATAAACGATACTAAAGCTATAAATGGTACAGCTATTGTTGCTTCAATATAGAAAATGATATTTGGTCTGTAATTTATGATATTAGAAGATAGATTTTCTATATTTTTAAGTTCGTCATTGTATGTACTTATATCGTAAAGAAAACATTTTCTTGTTGCGTCTTCAAAGATTTTATTTTTTACTCCATCACTAAAATCTTCCAAGCTCCCAGCGGTTTTTCCGTAACCTAATTTGCTCTTGTAATCTTCATAGAAAATCTTAACGATGTTATCTTGATACTTTTCAGGTGTTTTTATACAGAAAGATTTACCTAAAGAGTATTCAGAAACATATTCAATTTTATTATCCACCCACACACCAAAACGCCCTTTTTGTTCAAAAAACTTAGGTATAGTGTTGTCGTAATCTTCACCTTTATAACTCTCTGTAAATTGATACAACGTATTTTTTACTGAGATGTTATGTTTACTTAAAAGACCTGCATCTGGGTCAGCTACAATAGCTATATAAGAAACCACGGCAATCAAAAAGAAGAGGGCTAAAAAGATTACTTTTACCAATCTATGCCACCATTTTTTATCTAGCTCAAGGGTTTCTCTAAATAACCAAGATTTTATTTTTTTATATTTATTTTTCATAAATTATTTTGTCTTTACACTATTAAGAAACTTGCTGAACTCTACTTTCTCTATCCGAAACTCACGACCAAGTTTGTATGCTTTTAAGCGACCAGCTTTGATGTAGCGGTAAATAGTCATAATGTTTACTTCTAGTAACTCTGCAAGGTCCTCTGCTTTATAAAATGGTTTATCTTTCATAATTTTATCTTCGTTTACCTAATAATTATACTTTACAACGCTTTACATATCAATTTTTAATCAGTGGACATCTTTTTATGCTTATACGGCTTGTATTCGTCAAGATGTTTGTCTAGCTGTGTTACCCAGTCTCGGAGCTTATTCTTGGTTATTAGCTCGCTTGCTTCCTGCATATCCTTCGCGATTCTGTACCAAGTCCTATCGTGGGACCGCTTTGCAATAATAGTCCGTAGTTGCCTCATTCCGTTCTCATCTTTTGCTAGCATAAACAATCCAAGTAAGTATATTGCTTGTTTTGGCTTGAGCTTTTTATCAGCCAGAAACAAAGTTCGCAGTATATCCTTAATGCTTACCGACAACGAGAACAATCCAAGATTGCGTTCCTTGATAAGTTTCTTCCAATAATCAGTAACAACTCTCTTGCTCATTTCAGTGTTGAACACTTGCTTGAAAACTGGGTTTTTCTGATAACCCAAATCCTCAAGGACCTTATTCATCTTCTGCTTTTGGCTTAGGCGTATCTCAAAGCGTATTATCTCTTGCGGTTCATTCTCTTTATTGAGTTCCGCAAATAAACTTCTTTGATATAGTGTTTGGTCTTTATCTATTGCTCGCTTTTTATCCTTATTCAAGTCAGATACTTTATCGTAAATGACTAACTGATGGGAGGTTGTGTGAGCATACAAACTCTGTCCATCATTTATAAATCTCGTCTTGGCAAAGTCAAAACTCTTTCGGAGGTTCACTTTATTCATTTCTGAAATCAAATGACTTACCGTGTAGCCGTCTTGGAGTACGATATTCTTTGAGAAATGGACTGAGCTGACAGGAGCATTTTGAAGCACTGATTTTGAAACTATTACACCCATCGTTTTCAGTCTATCCTGTAAGGCATCAATGACTTTAGGAAAGTCCTCATCTTCAAGTTCCTCTAGGTTGTTCAGATAAAGAAGTTTAGGCACTGAAAACTCCATTCGGACATTCGCTTCCTGTGAGAACTGTCGCTTGTAGCCAGTAAGTCTTGGAAAGTATTTTCCAGTTTCTTTTTCAGCCCTGCTTGGGTTGCGAACAAACTTTGCATATTGGTCTGTTTTGGAATACAGTTCCCAACTAGCAACCTCTGAGAGGTATCGCATTTGGTCCTTCGGGATAAGAAGGCATATTGTATCAATCATAATCTTAGGTTTTCTTAGGTTGGTAAAGAGCAGGATTTTGCTTCTTGTCTTCCTCTATAAGCCAAACAAAGGCACCGACCAGTCGTTGCTTGTCTTCAAGAGGTAATTCGTCTATTTGGAAACCTTTTACAGCTTCTTTTGTTGAGACAATATCCTGCATAATAAAATCCCGAAGGATTAACTTCAGGATATTCTTTACGCAACTAGACAGATACTTACATTAAAAAAACAGGAAACTAAATGTCCCTAATATCTTTTGGCTTTCTTTGTACTTGTATTGATTTAGCAAAACGGCTAGCGGATTTCTTTACTGCATCGGCAGACATTTTTATATCGTATTCTTCTTCTAAGATTGCAGAAACAATAGTTTCTTTGTAAATGCCCTTATGGCTAAAGTCCTTTTTACCCTTATATTTTTTCAATAGGTCTTTCTTTGAGAGCTTATTCAGCTCATAAATAAGGCGGTTCTTATCATCATCGCTTTCCTTGATTATTGAAGGATGGACATCGTATTGTTTATAAAAAGTATTCTTTTCAACGATATGCTCTTTCAAATCGTCCCAATTGTCTTCAATATACTGAAGCACTAATTCCTTTGTTGCATATGGCTTGATAATTAAAAATACACAATGGAAGTGTTGGGATAGCATCTGCACAGTTTGTTTATTAAAGATATATTTCTTGCTGTATGGACCTTCGTCTTTTCCGTCCATATTGTTTCTATCAGGAGAGAAATGGTCTACCCCTAAATATCTACAATTATGGCAAGATATTTTGCTTTTAATATATTCGTTCACTCCTGTTTGCCCCATAAAAAGGTACTTTTCAATGTAATGAAAGATTACTTGGTCATCAAGTAAATCAACGCCCCAATATTTTTGCATTAACTTGAAAGTGGTTTTGTATAGTTTTGATAGATACTTATTTTCTTCAAAAAATAGGGACTTTGTAAAGATATTGTGGTGAGTTTCTATGGTATGCCCAAGCTCAACCATCATTGCTAGCATTCCAATACCGTCATCTTTCTTATGTTTTTTCATAAATGCTTTCGTAAAGGCATCTTTATCGTCCTCAGTTAGAAATCTTTTTTGCTCATACTCATAAGCACGCAAGAATGCCCACATAGTCAGTTTCCTTTTTTCAGCTTTATTCAACTTACTAATGAAAAAATTAGCAAGCTCTGGTCCATTTGCAAAACCGTCTATGGGTAATCCGAGTTCTTTTCTAGTTGCTTTTATATCATCAACAAATCCTTCCTTTTGCATCAGTTTATCAAAAAGGATTTTGTACTTCTTTTCAAAGTAGTCATCTGAGTATTTCTTCACTTATATAGTTTACTTTAGTTTACATTGATTTTCAACACCTTATGTTCATTTGACTCATACCCCCTAGGGGTATATACTAGTCCATATGAAATATATGGACGAAAAAGGTAAGGAAAAAATTATCAAGCAACTTAAGCGTATTGAGGGGCAGATTCGTGGTTTACAAAAGTTAATAGAGCAAGATACATATTGCATTGATGTTATCACCCAAACATCGGCTGTAAAACAGAGCTTATCTTCTGTTGAAGATGCTCTCCTTGAAAACCATCTTGGGCATTGTGTGCATCACCAGATGTCTACTGGTCAGGTCGGTAAAGCAAAAGAGGAGGTATTGAAAGTATATAAACTTAAACGAAAATAAAATCTATGGAACATATTTACAAAGTAAAAGGTATGCACTGTGCGAGTTGTGTCGTACTCATAGAAGATAAGCTCAAGAAAGTGGCAGGAGTTAATTCTGTATCAGTAAAGTTAGCTCAAGAAAAAGCTACAATTGATTTCAAAAGCACACCCATTGAAACATCGGTGCTTTCTGGGGCTATTTCTCCTTTTGGATACACATTGGAAGATATGAACAAAAAAGAAACTACGGGAGCAATGCACGACCATATGAAAATGATGGAGGAAATCTCACAGAAAGATATGGGTCTTGAAATGAAGTTTATTCTACCTATGGTTGGTTTCTCATTCATTATGATGCTTTGGCAGGTCCTTTCGGATAACAGTATCATTCCAGCAATGTCTGAAAATATCTACGAGTTCTTCCATCACTTAATGCCTATCTTCGCCTCGTTTGTTCTCTTTGGTATCGGGAGAAAATACATTAAAGCTGTTTGGATATTTTTGAAAACCCGCACAGCAAATATGGACACTCTTGTGGGTATTTCAACTATTGTCGCTTTCATCTACTCATTTGTAATAACTGCTTTTGATAAAGTGCTTGCCCCTTATATAAATGTTAATTCTAATTTTTATGATGTAGTGATTATTGTTATAGGTTTAATTGCGTTTGGGCAACACCTTGAAGCACGAGCAAAGAAAAAGACAAATGAAGCGTTGCAGAAACTTGCAGGGCTTGCCAGTAAAACCGCACTTGTTATCCGTGATGGTAAAGAAATTGAAGTCCCTATTGAAAAAGTAAATATAGGAGATGTTGTAATCGTAAAACCAAATGAACGCATACCGCTTGATGGCGTAGTTATTGAGGGTTCAAGTTCAATTGATGAAGCAACACTTACTGGCGAGGCAATTCCTGTAGATAAGGGAGTTAATGATGCTGTTTTTGCAGGAACACAGAACTTTCAAGGGATATTGCATATCAAGGTAACAAAAGACCCGAAAGATACTGCTCTTGCTCACATAATCTCAATTGTTGAAAACGCACAGAACTCTAAAGCTCCTATTGAACGCACCGCAGATAGAATATCAGGAGTTTTTGTCTATGTAGTTATAGGGGTTGCAGTGCTTACATTCGCATTATGGATGATATTAGGTCCTGCGAGTTTAGGTTTTGCAAAAGCATTTGCTTATGCGATTTCTACGACAATGGCAGTGCTTGTTATTGCTTGTCCGTGCTCACTTGGACTTGCTACCCCAACAGCTATTATCACAGGTGTAGGACGTGGAGCAGAACGAGGAATACTAATTAAAAATGCAGAGAGTTTGGAGAAGCTCGCAAAAGTTACCGCAATTGTATTTGATAAAACGGGCACACTTACTCATAACAAACTTGCTATTGAGGGTGTATATTGCAAAGACAAAAACCATACTTGCGATATTGAAGATACAGCTTTTAAGCAATCCCTTATTTATGCAATTACAAAATCTTCAAAGCATCCTGTGTCCGAAAGTGTAGCAATTTGGCTTAAGGAAAATAATGTATCCCCACTTCCTATTACAGATTTGAATGAAATTGCTGGCAAAGGAGTAACTGCAATGTATCAAGGTAAAAAATACTACCTTGGCTCTCGTGCCTATGTTGCGAGTGTACTCAAACAATCAGAAGAAGCAGTAAAAAAAGACTTTGACGATACTCGTTTTGAAGGCGGTCGTGAACTCTATCTTGCTGATGGTAATGAAGTTCTTTCACTGATTAAGATACACGATACCATAAAAGCAGAGGCAAAAGATGAAATTACTAAATTAAAGAAACTTGGATTAAAAGTAGTAATGGCAACTGGCGACCATAAAGCAACAAGCGAAACGATTGCAAAAGGTCTTGGCATAGACGAAGTGTACTCTGATGTGAAGCCAGAAGATAAATTAAACATTGTGAAAGAACTACAGAAGAAAGGACTCAAGGTGGCAATGATTGGAGACGGAGTAAATGATGCTCCCGCACTTGCTCAAGCTGATGTGGCTGTATCTATGAGTGATGGCTCTGATATTGCCATTGAAAGTTCTGACATTGTTATTCTAAAGGGCGACATCATAAAAATTGCCGAAGCAATCCATCTTGCACAAAGAACTAATAAGACGATTTGGCAAAATCTTATCTGGTCCTTTGGCTACAATTCTGTTGGTATTCCGATTGCAGGTGGCATACTTTTTCCTTTCTTTGGTTGGACATTAAGTCCCGCCATAGCAGGGGCAATAATGGCATTTGAGAGCGTAACGGTCGTTGCGAACTCATTAAGAATTAAGAGTATGAAATTATAAGTTAATTATTATAGAAATATATGAAAATATCAAAAGTATTACATATCGTTAGTGTTATGGTAGGTTTCTGGGGAGTTCTAGCCCTTATCGGTGCTTGGGTAGCAGGTGAAAACGGAACAATATGGGGGTTTTCACAGCAACATTGCTTCTACGATGCAATAGTCCTCATTCTCGTTGCTATTTGGCTTCAAATTGCAACTATGCACCATATGATGCTTGAGAAGAATGGAGAAAAAATATAATCATATGAAAACATACACATTCCACATTCACGGTATGCACTGTAACGCCTGTGTCATTCTGACAGAAAGTAAAATTGGCGAATTACCAAATGTAAGTAAGGTTAAATCCAGCCTCAAAAATCATTCAGTGGAAATTGATGGAGATTTTGGAGACAAGACTGACATACAAATTGCAGAAGAACTCACTACGCTTATTAAAGATAACGGGTATACAGTTTCAATTGAAAAACAAATAGTACAAAAGAATTGGTCTGATTTCAGCATAGCCATACCAATTGCTTTGGGATTTGCAGTATTATTTGTGCTCTTACAAAAGCTCGGTATCGTTAATCTTGTGGGTGGTGGAAATGTAACTTATGGCACAGCATTCTTTGTAGGTATCATTGCTTCGCTTTCAACTTGTATGGCTGTTGTAGGAGGACTAGTCCTTTCAATGTCCGCAACATTTGCAAAAGAAGGAGATAAAGTAAAACCACAGCTTATGTTCCACGGAGGGCGTATTGTTGCTTTTTTTATTCTTGGCGGTGTAATCGGTGCGATTGGTTCTGCTTTTACTCTCGGTACTATGGGCACATTCATACTCGGTCTTATTATTGCTATCGTGATGATTATTCTTGGTATCAATTTGCTTGATGTATTCCCTTGGGCAAAACGATTACAACCATCAATGCCAAAGTTTATTTCAAAGCGTGCTCACGGCGTTTCAAACTTAAATCACACACTAACACCATTGCTAGTTGGTATTGCGACATTCTTCTTGCCGTGTGGCTTTACCCAGTCAATGCAACTCTACACACTTACAACAGGTAGTTTCTTAAAGGGTGGTCTCACGATGCTTTCATTTGCATTAGGTACATTACCAGTTTTAGCTCTCATTAGTTTTAGTTCATTCAGTATCCAAAATAGTAAAAAATCTGGCATATTCTTCAAATCAGCAGGTCTTATTGTCATATTATTTGCACTTTTTAATCTTATCAACGCACTGGTTGTAATTGGAGTGATACCGCCAGTATTTAATTTTTAGTATAATCATATTTATGAAAACAACCATAGCCATTGTCATTGCAGTAGTATTTATAGGAGGAGCTATTTTTCTCACAAAGAATACTTCTTCTACAAAGACAACCAAAGAACAACCAAATGTTCAAAATGTATCTGTTGTAGATGGTAAGCAAATCATTGAAATTAAAGCTAAAGGGGGTTATATCCCAAGATTGAGTATTGCAAAAGCAAATATGCCAACCATACTACGATTTAATACAAATGGAACTTTTGACTGTTCTGCCTCTGTTCGTATTCCAAGTATGAATGTGTCACAGGTCCTTCCAAACTCTGGCTCAACTGATATTGATTTAGGTAATCCAAAGCTAGGAACACTCCAAGGAACTTGTGGTATGGGTATGTATCCGTTTGAGATTAAGTTTGAGGGATAATCCTCTATAAGTTCTGAAGCTCAAGCATTGGAAACAATCCTAAAATACCACTAAACTGTAAATCACTTTTGATACCAGCCCAATTAGCGGTTCTGAACTTGTCCACGAGAGGGAGCAAAATAAAACCCCTCGAAAGAGGGTGTTTTCTTTTGCTCTCCGGAGAA
>CAZMDL010000076.1:0-1629 GCA_964565285.1 uncultured Candidatus Saccharibacteria bacterium | reverse complement strand
TCTTATGGGGGCATTTCAAGAACAGGCCCAAAAAGAAAAGTGGACCCAACAAGAAATTGACGAGGTTCTAAATAAGTGTATGTCAGGGGATTATGATAATCTTCTGCGTACTTTGTGTGAGGTTTGTCATGACTAAGCTTGAAGAATGTTGTGTTGAGGCGCTTAATCAAACCGTCTATGAGAATGCTACACCGGTCGAAACTATGGTGATTAATATACTTGTTGAAATGGGACTTCTTGAGTTAGAAGAAAATGTAACTTTTAGAGATACTACCTATCATATTGTAAAAAGGGTGAATAATATCTAATAAAAATGTCCCTGTAGCCGGGAGTATAGTGTAATGGATAGCACAATTTTCTTCTAAAAAATTAGTCTAGGTTCAAATCCTAGTATTCCCGCTGAAACAAGCCCCTTTAGCTCAATTGGTTAGAGCAACAGACTTTTAATCTGTAGGTTTTCCGTTCGAGTCGGAAAAGGGGCACTGGACAGGAGTTGCATGTAAAAATCTAACTTTTCAGAAGAACATACTAAGATAATAAAGAAAGTAACAGTCTAGCTAGAAAAATAAAATCATGGGGCGTTAGCTTAGTGGTAAAGCACTGGACTTATAATCCAGCCCAGAAATGGCGGAAGCTGATTACTTCAAGACGCAAGTTCGATTCTTGCACGCCCTATTTTTACAACAATTTTTGATTTTATTAGTATAATTTATACCTTCTTGTGTATATAATACTAAAGGAGGTTCAAATGGACAAACAGTGTAAAGTATGTAATCGTCAAATGAAAAACCGTGGCAATGTGTGTATTTCGTGCATTGCTAATTTGAGAAGAATTTCAGTTAAAGAAGAGTTAGTAAAATATAAGGGTAGTAAATGTGAAGTTTGTGGCTATAATAGGTGTATGAGAGCCTTAACTTTTCATCATATAAATCCAAATGAAAAAGATTTTAATATTAGTGGTTCTCATTGTAGAAAGTTAAAAACTCTTAAAAAAGAAGTAGATAAATGTCAACTTTTGTGTCATAACTGTCACAATGAAATACATGAAAAATTAGATTTGACAACGAGCCAGCTTTACTTACAAAGATATGAATATTATAAGAAAAAACAAAAAAATGTATTTGTATGTCAAACATGCGGCTCTGCCTTAAAAAGAAAGCAAAAACAATGTGGTAATTGTTATAAATCACGTATTAAATATCCATCTAAAGAAGAACTCCAGGCTCTAATCTGGCAAAAACCCACAACCCACATAGCAAAACAATTTGGAGTTTCTGACAAAGCCGTAGAAAAATGGTGTAAAAAGTACGAAATTAACAAGCCCCCAAGAGGATATTGGGCCAAAAGGAGCAAATCATGAATCTATCAGACGAAACAAGAGGTTTTAGCAGAGTATGAAATCATGGGCGACCGGGCAAACTCTCTATCTGATGTTTGTGAGTTTGATGTTTACAATGGACAATTTTATGTAGATGATATATCTAGACATAGTGAGTAGAATGGTCAACAAATTAACTATATTGAGTGGATTTTATTTAAAATAATAAGTGAGATATTTTATGACTTTAGAAGAAATAGTAAATAAGTTTGGTGCAAAATACCGCTATGAACAATGGTATAAGGGTGTAG
>CAZMDL010000075.1:0-4670 GCA_964565285.1 uncultured Candidatus Saccharibacteria bacterium | reverse complement strand
GTATAATAAAGAGCAAAGATAACAGGTATTTGAATTAAAACAACAACTAAACCTGAAAATGGATTAACTTTATGTTCCTTATATAACTCAAATGTTTTCTTTGCTTGCTCTTCTTTGTTTGGATAATCTTTTTTAATTTGTTTTAAAAGAGGTTCAAGTTTTTTCATTGCCAGCTGACTACGAATAGACTTGCGAGAAAGAGGGAATAGTATAAATTTAACTAAAATAGTAAGAATAATAACAGCAAAACCAATATCTCCAAAAGTAACATGACTCATCAAAAAAACAAGAGTGTTATAGATTGGTTGATAGAAAAAAGCGTTCCAAAATGTATGCATTAACCCATTCTAAACTAAAAACTATAAAAATCAAAACTAAAACTTAATCTGACTGAGCAAAGAAAGAATCTCATCTTTTATTTCTTGAGTACTTTTTGTAATACCAGCCTTTTTATAGAAAAAAATTCCAAAAATAGGCGGAATTTGTAGAGGAAGAACATTATAACCTTTTCTTCTAAAGGAATTCCTTTGTGAAGCAAACTTTAAAATACCCTTAGGGGCAACAAAAGCAATGCGAGGAACTTCTCCTTTTTTAACGATAAAACGCAAAGTAAAAGAAGGGCTATTTAAAAATTTCCCTTCTTTTAAGACAGTATCAAACAAAGATTTGGTTATTCTTTGACGTTTTGAGAGCATACCTGATACGGCAAGTTTCGCACGACCCTTACGGCGACGGCTTGTGAGAACTCTTTTACCATTACTAGTTTTAGATCTTACTAGAAAACCGTGAGTTTTAGCTCGCTTTCTTTTGTTTGGCTGGTATGTTTTAGACATGTCGCTACTATATACCATAATTTCACTTTTCGCAAGTCATTTATGGGTATAATATAGGTATCCACAATATACACACGTTATTCACAGGTTAATTAAGGTTGTAAAGTGTTATTAGACTAAAAAGGCGGGTATAATAGGTTTTATGATAGATACAAAAGAACTTTGGAATACGTGTTTAGCTGAAATAGAAACTTCTATTTCAAGAGCAAACTTTACTACATGGTTTAAAAACACAATGATAGTAAAAGAAGACCAGGGGACACTTTTTATTGGTGTTCCAAATGAATTTGTTAAAGATTGGCTAAATAACAAGTTCCACAAGCTTATACTAAAAACACTCATGAACCACTCTGAAAATATTCGTAGTGTTGAGTATATGATTGTTAAGCACGAAACCCTCCAAAAAGAAGAATCTCCAAAACCACAAATAAACAGGGAACTACCATTGCAAGATCTATATATAAACAAAGAAGACAACCTAAATCCTAAATATACATTCAATTCTTTTGTTGTAGGACCGTTTAATGAACTTGCTTATGCTGTAGCTCAAGCAATTGTAAGTAATCCGGGTCAAAGTTATAATCCATTTTTTATTTATGGAGGAACAGGTCTTGGAAAAACACACTTAATACAATCAATAGGTAACACAATTAAACAAAAATTTCCTACTAAAAAAATATTCTATGTTAGTTTAGAGCGTTTTTCTATTGATTACATAACTTCTATTCAAAACAAAAACCCGAACGCTTTCAAAGAAAAGTATAGAAAATATGATGTAATAATAATGGATGATATTCAATTTATTTCTGGAAAAGACAAGACACAAGAAGAACTTTTTCATTTATTCAATATAATGCATGAAAACAATAAGCAGATTGTGTTCTCTTCCGATAAACACCCAAACTTTATTCAAGGACTAGAAGAAAGATTACAATCACGTTTTGCTTCGGGTATGACAGTACAAATAACTGAACCAGATTATGAATCTAGAATAGCTATAATTAGGGCAAAATTAATCAATAGTAACTGTTTAGTAGATGCAGATGTGGTTTCATACCTTGCTTCAGCATTAGAGGGTAATATACGTGAACTAGAAGGTAGTTTAAATGCAATTGTTTGCCAATCACAACTAAAAAATAAAGGATTATCTGTGGCTGAAGCGAAGCAATTAATTAAAAATAATATCAAACCTAAAAAAACAGTAGCAATTAAAGATGTGGTTCAAGCAATTGCTGAATACTATGGAGTAGAAGAGGGTATTATTTATGAAAAAACTAGAAGAAAAGAGATTGTTAAAGCTCGCCAAGTAATAATGTATTTACTTCGTGAAGACTTTAATATCTCTTATCCATTGATTGGGCAAAAACTTGGGGGTAAAGATCATACAACTGTAATTCATTCTCATCTTAAAATAAAAAAAGACCTAGAAACAGATCCGAGCTTAGTACAAGAGATAGAGAAAATAAGAATACTGTTTAAATAGCTGTGTAAAACTATGTATAAAACCAACAATTAAGATGTATAGAAAAAAGAGTTAAATGTTAATAAGTTTTATAAATCTAATAAGTTGTTTTATTATCCACAAATAAACAAAATAACGTTTCAAAAATAATATTATAAAATAAGCACCAAAAAGTATTTCCCTAATTCACACCCTTAATAGTAATAATAAATATTTATATATGAAAATAGAATGCTCTGTTAATAAAATAAAATACGCATTAGGAATAACCGAAAGACTCACAGGTAAGAATTTAACACTCCCTGTTTTAGGATCTATTCTTATTACAGCTGAAGGTAAGAGTGTTTCTTTTCGTTCTACTAATTTAAGTATTGGTGCAGAAATTTTAATTCCAGCAAAAGTTGATAAAGAAGGTGTTGTAGCTATTCGTGGAGATGTTTTGCAATCTTTCTTTTCTTCTTTAGGTGGGGATGAAAATATTTTTATGGAAGTTATTGAAACATCTTTGGTTGTTAAAACAAAAAAGAATACTGTAACAATTAAAACTATCTCCCATGAAGATTTTCCTACTTTGCCGGTTGTTGAAGGAGAAGATTTTGTTTTGCCAGCTTCAAAAATAATTGAAGGGTTAGAATCTGTTGTTTATAGTGCTTCACTTTCTGATATAAAGCCTGAGATAGGTAGCGTGTATATTTATCCTGAGGATGACACTCTTGTTTTTGTTGCTACAGATTCTTTTCGTTTATCTGAGAAGAAAGTAAAAATAAAAAAGAATTTGTCTTTTAGTGGAATATTATTGCCAGCAAAAAATGCTATGGAAATTATTAAAATATTTTCTTCTTTGGGTAATGAGGATGTAAATATTATCTTGAGTAAAAACCAGATTGCTTTTAACGGGGGAGGAGTATACCTTACTTCTCGTGTTGTTGATGGTATATTTCCAGATTACAAACAAATTATTCCTAAGAATTCTAATACACAGGTGATTGTTTTAAAACAAGATTTACTGAATGCTTTGAAGATTGCAAATATATTTTCTGATAAATTTAATCAAACAACATTTTCTATAAATCCAAGTGAAAAGATTTTTGAAATTCAATCTAAGAATAATGATGTTGGGGAAAACAATAGTATTGTTACAGCTACTCTGTCAGGGGATGAGGTTGTTGCGAATTTTAATTATAAATATATCGTAGAATCATTTAATTCTATACACGCTGATAGTGTTTCTTTAGATCTTTCTGGAAATAATAAACCAATGATTATTAAGCCTATTAGTGATGCTTCTTTTATGTATTTAGTAATGCCAATGAATCGTTAAATGGACTATAGTCATATTTCATCTTTATTTGCTAAGCAAAAAAATATTTTAGATAAGCATGGTGCAGATGCTCGAGCTGTAGTTTCTGTTATTAAACATCATGTAGATTGTGATATTACTGAAAAAGATTTAATTATAAAATCTGGTAGTGTAAAAATAAAAGCCAGCCCAATTTTATTGGGAGAAATTTTTTTAAAAAAGGATAAAATTTTAGCCGATTTAAAAGTTTTGAATATTACTAAAATTTCTTAATTTGAGTAAAAAGAAACTATAGCTTCACCACTGTTACCGTATATATCGTAGCTTGTTATTCTTAAGTTATTTTCGTTTGTAATTGAGGAAATTTCTTTTGGTGTAAAAGAAAAAGTATTTCTTCCAGAACTAAGAGATGTTATGTATGAATTGTTTATAAACAGATCTATCTTTTTTAGTGGGTATGGTGTTATTGTGTTTATTTTTATTGTATATGTTTGGTTTTTATCTAGTGTTTGATTTTGTTCCAAACCTTCTATTTGTAGTATCGGTGTTATTTTTGGATTTATTGTTTGTGTTATTTGAGGTGTATTTGGGTATATAGATTTATTTTTATTCCACCATTGTTGTACACCATATTCCCAGTTGTTGAACAATGAATCACTTCCATCTGGAATATTTTTTAGTTCTGTAGGATTGTTTTTGTTTATAGAGTAAAGAATTGTGTGTACATCACCCTGCCAATTACCTTTGATTATTTCAGGTAATTTTTCATCTATTGGATCTGGTTTTATAAAAGCTTGCCATGGGCGATTTTTTATCGCTTCTGTTGTAACTTGGTTCCATATTGGACCTGCTAGTGCAGCACCACATTTTTTCATTGGTGTGTTGTCGTTGTTTCCAACCCATGCTCCAACCACAATTGAACTTGTATAACCTATAGTCCAAGCATCCTCATTGTTATTGGTTGTACCTGTTTTTACAGCAGCATCAACTCCTGTAATAAGTAGAATTGAATTTGCACCAAACGTAGGGGTACGGGCTACATTATCCGATAAAATATCTGAAATGATTCTTCTTG
>CAZMDL010000074.1:0-2679 GCA_964565285.1 uncultured Candidatus Saccharibacteria bacterium | reverse complement strand
GAATCAAAAGTAAGTCCTCAAAAGTGAATGCTGTTTTAAACATGATATTAATTTGTTAAAGTTGTTGAATTTTACTTGACATTAACATTAATTTGTTTAGAAATCAAATAATAAAAAGCACCTATTTAAGGTGCTTTTTATATATATATTATTATTCTTGAATACCGAGCATTTGAGCTATTTGAGGTTTATTAAAACCAACAACCAAACTATTATCAATCAATATTACAGGAACCCCCATCTGCCCACTTTTTTGTATCATTTCTTGGCGCTTACCCAAATCTTCAGCGACATTAAAATCCTCAAAAGGAATATTATTTTCCTTAAAAAAATCTTTAGCCATATGACAGAAATGACATGATGGTGTGCTATATATAGTAACTTTACTCATAATTTTTGGCTCATTAGAGCATTAATTTATTAAAGGTAACCCATTATATCATTTAAAAAGATTTTGCAAAAATTCTATAAAAGAATTCTTTTTGGGTTTATTTTCATCAATATTTTCTTTTGAATCAGCGTCCACAAGCACAACCATTTTCTCTCCATCTTTAACTAACTGGTATTTATCACGAAGAATCTCTTCTACACCATCATCAGTTTTCATCTTTTGTAATTCAGTTTGTAATGTATTTTGTCTTTCTTGTAATTCCTTGATTCGATTTTCAACTAGTTCTTTCTTTTTTTCTGTTTCGCGAGTTTTCTCAATTAAATTCACCATATTATACATAAAAACAAGTATTATAAGGAGTAAAAACATTAATACTAACGGAGAGTACCAAATTTCTTTTTTTGATTTTTGATGCTTCCATTCTTTCATAATTCTGGTATGATTATATCATGATTTTCAGTAAGAAATACAAAAAGAGATTCGAAATATTTTTCGCAATAGTGTCAATATTTGTGATCATAAGTATGGTGCTTCTCTACACCCCAATTTTTACAAAATAAGTTTTATTCCTTATTTCTCATCATTTTTAAGAAAACATCATGAGGGATGTTAACTTTTCCACGCCCAGCCATTTTCTTCTTCCCTTTCTTTTGCTTCTCACGAAGTTTCATTTTTCGTGTAATATCACCTCCGTACATATGCTGAGTAACATCTTTCATAAAAGCCGAAACAGATTCAGAAGAAATAATTCTTCCAAGTGCTTTACCTTGAATTTTAAAAGCAAATTGTTGACGTGGAATAACCTTTTTTAATTTCTCAACTTGATTCTTCGCATCTTCATCTACACGGCGTCGCGACACAACACGAGTAAATGCAACCATAGGCTCATCTGCAACAAGAATATCGAGTCTAACAACATCTGCTTCTCTATACTCACCTATCTCATAAGAAATTGATGCATAACCAGAAGTAAGACTTTTTAATTCATCAAAGAAATCACGCATAAGCTCACGAAGTGGCATTTCCATATCTACGCTTGAACGATTATCACCAAAGTTTTCTGTCATCTTTACTTCAGCTTCATGCTCATATAAAAACGGCATAAGAAAACCAATATATCTTGAAGGTACAATAATTTTTACATTAACCCATGGTTCAAATATTTTCTGAACATTTCCATCATCAGGAAATAAATGCGGAGAGTATATTGTTTGTTCTTTGCCATTTTTTAAAATTACCTTATAAGTAATAGATGGCATGGTAACAACTAAATCTAAATCAAATTCACGATTTAATCTTTCTGTAACTATTTCTAAATGTAGCATACCAAGAAAACCGCAACGAAAACCACGACCAAGAGAACCAGACGTTTCTTCTTCATATGAAAAAGAAGAATCGGATAATTTTAACTTAGAGAGTGCAGCTTTAAGCTCAGGAAAATCATCAGCAGATTCAGGGTATACAGATGCCCAAACCACAGGTCGTGGATTCATATATCCAGGAAGAGCCTCTAATGGACGTTTAGTATATGTAATAGTATCACCCACAGAAGCAATACCTGGCTTTTTAATTCCAGTTACGATATAGCCTATCTCTCCACCGCTTATCTGAGCACGAGGAAATTCCTCTGGAGAAAATGTTCCTACCTCAAGAGAAATAAATTTTTCATCAGAAATAGCAAATAATAAAGATTCACCTTTTTTAAAGCTTCCATCAATAACACGAACATACACAATAACACCACGATGATTATCGTATTTAAAATCAAAAACAAGTGCCCTACCAGAATTCTCAATAATAGTATTTACAGTTGGTGCTGGGATTCTTTTTACAATTTGAGAAAGTAAAGAGTCTACGCCTTGCCCAGTCTTACCTGAAACTTCTAAAATAGAATCAGGATCAATATTAAGAAGTAATGCGAGTTCCATTTTTACTTCATCCACTCGTGCAAGAGGAGAATCAACTTTAGAAAGAACTGGAATTATTACAAGACCAGATTCACGTGCCATACCAAGAGTTGTTAATGTTTGAGCCTGTACACCTTGAGTAGAATCAACTAACAAAATAGAACCCTCAACGGCTTTCAATGCACGCGATACTTCGTAAGAAAAATCTATATGCCCAGGTGTATCTATTAAGTTTAAAACATAGTCTTCCCCATCCACAGTATAATTCATACGTACAGGCTGCATCTTTATTGTAATACCACCCTCACGCTCAAGCTCCATAGAATCTAAGACTTGATCTTTCATTTTACGTTTTTCTATTGTCCCTGTAACCTCAAGCAT
>CAZMDL010000073.1:0-11501 GCA_964565285.1 uncultured Candidatus Saccharibacteria bacterium | reverse complement strand
TCTATTCACGGAAAAGAAGTCTATGATTCTTATTGGTCATTTAATGGAGAGCAGTGCTACGAATGTATAAATATTGATAAATGTTACCAAACGATGTATTCTCGTGAGTGCAAAAACTGTATTAATACTTATTTTTCATATGATTGCAGAGGCTGTACTGAAATAATTGGATGTGCAGGTTTACGTAATAAATCACACTGTATTTTTAATGAACAATATTCTAAAGAAGAATATTTTGCCAAAAAAAGTGAAATTAATTTTGGATCACAAAAAATAGTTACAAGACTAATAAATGAATCTCAAAAAATATGGTTAGAAAAACCACGTTGTTTTATTACAGGAAATCAATTTGTACACTGTACAGGAAATGATATTTTTAATTCTAAAAATTCTAAAAATGTTTGGTCTGTTGATGGGGTTGAAGATGTAAAAAATATGTATATTGCTGCTTGGTCAAAAGATTGCCAAGATGAAACTTCAGCTGCAGGGGATGAACTTGGATATTTAAATGCTAGTGGGGGTGGTTTATATAATTGTAAAGCTGTTTTATACTCTTTTGGTGGAGATTTTAAAACTAAAAAACATACTCTTAATTCAGAATATTCATATACAATTCTTGGTTGTAGTGATTGTTTTGGTTGTGTAGGGCTTCGAAAGAAACAATATTGTATTTTAAATAAACAATATACAAAAGAGGAATACGAGGAATTGCTTCCTAAGGTAAAGGCTCACATGAATGAATTACCATATATTGATGCAATCGGAAAAACATATAAATATGGAGAATTTTTCCCAAATGAATATTCATTGTTTGGGTATAATGAAACTATTGCAAATGACTTTTCTCCAAAAAGTAAAGAATTAGCAGAAAAAGAATTTTTTATATGGCATGAAGAAGCAGGTTCTGAATATTCTTTTACCGACTATATAATTCCTGACGATATAAAAGATGTGCAAGATGATATTTTGCAGGCAGTATTGAAATGTGAAAAATCCGGTAAAGCATACAAAATTACTAAACAAGAATTATCTTTTTATCGAAAATTAAAAATACCAATTCCTAGAGTCGCACCTCTTGAGCGTATAAAAAATAGGGTGTCTGAACTTTTACCGTTTAAATTATACAGTAGAGTGTGTCAATGCAAGCAGGATAATCATGATCATTCCGACGTTTGTGATAATAAATTTGAAACCGCCTATGCGCCTGACCGACCTGAAATAATCTATTGTGAGATTTGTTATCAGTAGAATTTGAATTAATATGGAAAGTACAACTTTTAAAAAAGCTATTTTATTTTGGTTTTATAAGGATATTGAAGTTTGTAAGAATAGATTACAATTACTCAGAAAATATAATCCAGACGTAGAAATATATGGTCTGTTTGGTGGTGACATCAATGAGGCTAAAAATTATGAAAAAGAGTTAGAAAGTTATCTAGATGATTTTTATACCTATATTAAAAATATAGACGAGCGTTATAAGTGGATTCACGGTGATTTAATGATACTTGATTGGTATGAGAATTGTGGACGAAATTTAAACTGGGACAGTCTAGTTATTGTTCAGTGGGATCTTTTGTTGTTTATAAATATAGATATTCTATTTAATGGAATTAAGAAAGATGAAATTTTTCTTTCAGGTTTACGTAACTTAGATAGTTCATTGGAAGAAAAATGGCATTGGACAAGAAGAGACAAAGAATATAGAAAAGATTATCTAGATTTTTTGCATTATATTGAGAAAGAATATGGATATAAGGAGAGTCCAAGTTGTTGTTTGTTTATTTTGCAGGTTTTTCCTAGAATTTTTTTTGAACAATATTTAAAAGTAAAAAATAAAGAATTAGGATTTCTTGAATATAAAATTCCTATGTATGCAAATATATTTAATATACCTTTCTATGAAAAAGAACTTGGAGTAAAGTGGCACGATAATGATTTTCAACCTATGAATGCAAAAAAAGATGAAATAAATACAGACTATATAAAAAAAGAATTAGATAAAAAAGATGGTTACCGAGTATTCCACCCATATTTTAAGCTGTGGAGTTAAGTGTATGTTTTATAAATATGATATAATAAAAAAATGGAAAACTTTTTTGATACACAAACTATTGAATTTATTACTCGTCTTATTGTTGCTCTTTGTTGTGGCATGATTATTGGTGTAGAGCGTGTATGGGCACATAAGACTGCCGGCATGCGTACTTATGCTCTTGTAGCTATGGGCTCTGCTTTGTTTGTTCTTATTTCTGAACAAATTGTTCAAACTTATATAAATTTACCAGGACTTAATCCTACGATGATTGTTGCTCAGATAGTTGTGGGTGTAGGATTCATTGGTACTGGTTTAATTTTTACAAAAGATTCAAAATTGATGGGGCTTACTACAGCTACAGGATTATGGGTTTCTGCTGGTATTGGTATGGCTGCAGGTTTTGGTTTATTTAAGCTTTCTATTATTTCCACATTCCTTACTTTATTTATATTCGTTGTTCTATGGTTTATAGAAGCACAGCTCAAAAAGACTGCTTGGTTTCGCGTAAACGACGAAAGTAGTCATACGTGCGAACCTAAATAATTTCTGATATAGTATTTTATATGCAATCTTCAGAAATTCGTTCACGTTTCCTCGCTTTTTTTGAAAAAAGAGGTCACAAAATAATACCTTCAGCATCACTCGTACCTGAAAATGACCCTTCAGTGCTTTTTAATACTGCTGGAATGCAGCCACTAGTGCCATATCTCCTTGGGCAAGAACACCCAATGGGTAAACGTATTGCTGATGTGCAGAAATGCGTTCGTACCGGAGACCTCGATGATATCGGAGACAATCGCCATTTTTCATTCTTTGAAATGATGGGAAATTGGTCTCTTGGAGATTATTTTAAAGAAGAAGCCATAAAATGGTCTTATGAATTTCTTACAAGCAAAGAAGAAGGACTTGGGCTCGATGTAAACCGCCTTTATGTGACGGTTTTTGAAGGTGATGAAAATGCTCCATATGACGAAGAATCAAAAAAGATTTGGATGAGTTTAGGTATTCCCGAGCATCGCATTTATGCGCTTCCTGCGGATGATAACTGGTGGAGTCCTGGAGATAATGGCCCATGTGGTCCGTGTTCTGAAATGTTTTATGATATGTCTGGTAATGTGGGTGATCTTTCACCGGAAGGATTTGCTACTGCGGTGAAAAAGGAAGATGTGATTGAAATCTGGAATGACGTGTTCATGGAATATGAAAAGAAAGATGGAAAGGTAATTGGCAAATTGAAGCAGAAAAATGTAGACACCGGCGCTGGACTCGAACGCATTACCGCGGTTATGCAAGGCAAAAAGACTGCGTATGATACGGATCTATTTGAGGCGGTTATGAGTATTTTTAGGAATAGCCCAGAGGTAAAAATAAAAGATGAAAAGCTTTTTAGAATTATCTCAGATCATCTAAGGACATCTTTCTTTTTGATTGCAGATGGAGTAAGACCGGGAAATACTGGGCAAGGTTATGTATTAAGACGTCTTATTCGTCGAATGGTAAGAACAATGAATGTGTTAGGTTTAGGTGACAGTACTTTGACTTCTCTTTGTATTGCTATTGTAAAACCATATACAGACCCATTAATTTATGAAAATTTAATTATAAATGCTTGAGAAATAGCTAATATAATAAAAGAAGAAGAAAATAAATTTAAAGAAACACTTGAAAAATGTTTGAAAGAGTTTGAAAAAGGGGTATATGCTTTTACTCTTTTTACTACGTATGGATTTCCTATAGAACTTACACTTGAAATTGCTCATGAAAAAGGAATTAAAGTAGATATGGAAGAATTCAGTAAGAAAATGGAGGAACATAAAAAACTTTCACAGACTTCTTCTGCTGGGATGTTTAAGGGTGGTCTTGCAAATCATAATGAAAAAACAATTAAATTACATACAACACATCACCTCTTACTTGCAGCACTCCAACAAGTTTTAGGTAAAGAAGTTCATCAGCGAGGTTCTAATATTACAGAAGAACGACTTCGTATTGATTTTAGTTTCAGTAGAAAAATGACAGATGAAGAAAAAAAGCAAGTAGAACATCTTGTTAATGATAATATTCAAAATGCGCTATCTGTTGTTCGTAAAGAAATGAACCGTGAAAAAGCAATCAATATTGGTGCAGAAATGGAATTTGGTGCAAAATACCCAGAAATAGTTTCTGTTTATTTTGTGGAGGAAAAAAAGAAATGGTGGCAGTATATTCTTTTTTGGATTGAACCAAAAGCTATAAGTAAAGAATTCTGCGGTGGACCACACGTTTCTAATACTTCAGAGCTTGGACATTTCAAAATTCAAAAAGAAGAAGCCGTCGCGCAAGGTATTCGACGTATAAAAGCAGTGCTAGAATAGTACGAAGAAAAATTTTGTAGTATAATAAAAATACTATGGGATTATTTTCTGGAAAAGAAAAAGAAGAGATTATTGCTATTTTTGATATTGGATCAGGTTCTGTTGGTGGTGCTCTCGTAAAGTTTTCTTATACAAAAGACAAAATAACTACTCCTATAATAATTTCTCAATCACGTAATGAAATAAAGTTTCGTGATGGTTTAGATTTTACTCAATTCGTAGAAGATATGGATTCTGCTCTATCTAAAACAGCTGAAGATTTATATTTACAAAAAAAGGGTGCTCCTAATAAAATTTTCTGTGTACTATCATCTCCTTGGTATATTTCTGAAACAAAAGTAATTAATGAGTCTAAATCTGAACCTTTCGTTGTTACTTCTAAAAAGATGAATGATTTAATAGAAAAAGAAAAGGCTTCTTTGGTTAAAGAGTATACAGATAAGTATTCTGGAACAAACGATATGCCTGTTTTGATTGAAAGTATATGTATGCACAGTACATTAAATGGCTACATTGTTCATAATCCCGTAGGGAAAACAGCCAAAGAAATAAATATAAATCTTTATGTCAGTTTGAGCCCCAAGTCTTCCCTTGATGGCATATCAAAAACTTTATCTAAATTTTTCCATCATATTCCTATTAGTTATGGCACATATATGTCTTCACTCTATACTACAGGTATAGAAAAATACATGTCTGTCGATACAGCTCTATTAATTGCTATTGGTGGAGAAGTTACTGATATTGGAATAGTATCTAATGGTATTTTAACAGATACAGTTTCATTTCCGTGTGGTTCAAATTCATTAAAACGTATTTTATTAGAATCTACTAAACTTTCAATTTCTGAGATATCTTCATCTCTAGCTTTATTGTCAAAAGATATGCTTGCTCGAGGTTCTTATGATGTATTATTACCTGGGTTAAAAATTGCTGAAGAAAAATGGATAAATTCTTTCAAAGATTCGCTTTTGCAATTACCTCAAAATACTTCACTCCCTGGTAGTGTGTTTATGGTTTCTGATGAGTCTGTGATGTCTTGGTTTAAAAATGTTATTGAAAGTGAAGAAGGTGTTTCAAATATAATCGCACGTAAAAATTTCTCTGTGGTAACTATTTTAGGTAAAGATTTACTCGATATTTGTAAAGTAAAAGAAGGCACTTGTGATCAATTTTTAATGGTGGAGTCTATTGCATATGCACTTCTTAAATTAAGATAATATGCAGAAACATAAAATCATTTCAGATATGATAAATGCTCCTCATAAAAAGATACAGAAAATAGTATCACATGATTTCAGTGATAGTAATGAAAATATTTCAAATGATTACGATTATGGAAATTTAGATTACAATCAAAAGCCAAAAACTCGTTTAGGTGTGTTGTTATGGGTACTTTTATTTATTTTAATAATAAGTTCTGTTTATTTTCTTTTAGAGCGTTTTAGTATTGCAAAGGTTACTATCGAGCCAAGGAAAGATCCTTTTTCTTTTAAGGATCAGTATTTCTCTGCTTCTCATCAAGAATCTGATTCATTGCATTTTGAAATTATGATAGTAGATGCTGAAGAAAAAAAGCATGTAGTTCTAACTAATACTGAAAAAATTGATTCTAAGGCTACTGGTGAGGTGGTTATTTATAATGCATTTAGTACTAAACCGCAAAAGTTAACTATAAATACTAGACTTGCTGATGATGAAGGTAGAATTTTTATGACAAATAAAGCTGTCTCTATACCAGGGTATACTACTCTTAAAGGTAAGATTGTCCCAGGTAGTGTGGTTGTCGGTATTCAAGCAAGTGCTTCTGGAGATTCTTTTAATGGCGAACCACGCGATTTTAGTATTTTAGGTTATAAGGGTACTACAAAATATTCTAAGATTTATGCTCGTTCAAAAGGTCCTATATCGGGAGGTTCTTCTGGTTTAGTGTATGTTATGAGCCCTCAAGAAATGGGTGAAATTGTAACACAGATGAAAACTAACCTTATGGTTAAACTACAGAAGAAAATGGAGGCTCAGGTACCTGCTTCTTATATCTTATATCCAGATAGCATGAAATTTGATATACAAACTAGCGATGATAATTTTCGTTCAAAAAACAGCGATGCATTGTTTGTAATAAAAGGTTCACTTTCAGGAATTTTATTTAAAGAAAAAGAACTTACTCTTAAGATAGCTTATGGTGTTGATTCTGATCTAAAAGATTTTGAAGCAAATCAAATAACAATTCCTGAAATAAAAAAATTAAAGTTTAATTTTGCTAATGGAAGTTCTGATTTTTCAAAAAATACAAATAATATTAATTTCTTTTTGAATGGTGATGGTATTTTATTGTGGCATCCTAATGTGGACAAAATTAAAAATTCTTTAATGGGAATAAACAAAAATTCTCTTGATTCTATTTTTAAGAACGATCGCTCTATTGGTAAAGCAAATGTAGTGTTTCGACCACCTTGGCAGAGTATAGTTCCTAATGATTTATCAAAGATATCAATTGTTATTAAAGAATAAATTGACCTTATTTAAAATATCTGATATTATTAGAATACAAAATACATGAGTGATAAAATAGAAAATACAACAAATGGAATTGTCGAAGAGGCTCTTCCAAATACTTTATTTAGGGTTCGTTTACCAGATGAAAGATTAATCATTGCATACTTAGCAGGTAAGATGCGTATGAATAGAATAAAAGTTCTTGTGGGAGATAAAGTTGAAGTCCTTTTGGATCCTTATGGAGGCAAAGGGCGCATTACTAGAAGAGGTTAATGGGAATTCACTTGCGTTTTTATTTAAAATAGTGTAGTATGACCCTTATATTCGTAAGAAACCTTAGGGCTCGATTAAACCCTTGATTTCTTTCGTTTTTTTGTTAAATATGAAGATCAAAGCATCTGTAAAAAAAATCTGTTCAAAGTGTAAATTAGTAAAGCGCGAAGGTCATCTTCGTGTTATTTGTGATAATCCTAAGCATAAGCAAAAACAATAAAATTTATGAGAATACTCGGTATAAACATTCCAAATGAGAAGCGTCTTGATATTGCCCTTACTGCACTATACGGTATAGGAATTCCTCGTGCTCGCAAGATCCTTGATGAAGCAGGTATAAAGAGAGATATTAAAGCTGATACACTTACTGTTGATGAAGAAAATGCAATAAGAAAAGTTATCGAATCTCTTACTATTGAAGGTACACTAAAGCGTGAAATTTCTGCAAATATTAAAAGATTGAAGGATATCAAAGCTTACCGTGGAGTTCGTCATATGAGAAAGCTTCCTGTTAATGGACAGCGTACAAAAACAAATTCTCGTACTGTTCGTGGTAACGTTCGTAAGACTATGGCTTCAGGTCGCCGAAAGGAAAGTAAGACATAATAATTGATTGAGAATTAGATTTTATAAAAAATATGCCAAAAACAAAAACAACAACTAAAGAAAACGAAGCTCCAAAAGCAGAAGCTCCTAAGGTAAAAGTACCAAAGAAGAAAATCGTAGCTGGAACACTTCATGTAGAAGCAACTTTTAATAATACAAAAGTAGTTCTTTCAGACAAGGAAGGTAATACTCTTTTTTGGACTTCAGCTGGATCACTTGGATTCAAAGGAGCAAAGAAAGGTACACCATTTGCAGCAAGTAAAGCAGGTACTGTACTCGGAGAAAAAGCAAAGGCGCTTGGTATTAAAGAAGTTGATGTAGTTGTAAAAGGTGTAGGTAGTGGAAGAGAGCCAACAATCCGTGCATTCATGGCTCACGATATCGAGATTTCAACAATCCGCGATATGACACCAGTCCCTCACAACGGTCCTAAACCTAAGAAACCACGAAGAGTTTAATTAATTTATGAAAATAGCAAAAAAATACAAAATTTGTCGTCGCCTTGGTCCTGGAGTTTACGAGAAGTGTCAAACTTCAAAGTTTACTGCATCTGTAGCACGTCATTCAAAAGGTAAAAAAGATAAAAAGCCAAAGGCACTCTCTGGTTACGCTTTGCAATTTATCGAAAAGCAAAAGGTTCGTTTTATGTATGGTATTTCTGAAAAGCAATTTGGTAATTACATCAATGAATCAGTTGCTAAGAAAGGTGTAGTAGCTACAGATAGTCTTTTTGAATTACTTGAAAACAGACTCGACAACGTAGTTTACCGCTTAGGTCTTGCTCATACACGCCGCCTATCACGCCAATTAGTTTCTCATGGACATATTACTCTAAATGGAAAGAAGACAACTATTGCATCAGCACAAGTTCGCGTAGGTGATATAGTTGCAGTTCGTGAAGGAAGTAAGAAGAGTGTTCTTTTTGCAGATATGGCAAAGAAAATGAAAGAATACACTTGCCCAAACTGGTTGTCATTTAATGTTGATACATTGTCAGGAAAGGTTGAAGGTAAACCAAAAAATGTCGAAGGTTACCTAGACTTAAACACAGTGCTTGAGTTTTATAGTCGTTAGTTAAGAATGGTTATTTTTAATATATAATAGCGGGGAATACTCGCAAAAAAATCACATGTCTGATTTAAATATAATATTGCCATCAAAATTATCTGTCGTTTCAGAAGTAGACACAAAAGGTGTTTACGAGATCGACGGTCTTTATCCTGGGTATGGTCATACTCTAGGTAATTCACTTCGCCGTATAATCCTTTCTTCTCTTCCTGGAGCTGCTATTACTTCATTAAAAATTTCTGGTGCAGACCATGAATTTTCTGTTGTTGAGGGTGTTAAAGAAGATGTTATTACAATCTTGCTTCATCTTAAGCAGGTTCGTTTTCGTTTACTTACTGATGAACCTCAGACAGTTACTCTACAAGTTAAAGGACCAAAGGTTGTTACTGCTGGTGATATTCAAGTATCAGGTCAAGTAGAAGTTCTTAACAAGGACCACTATATTGCAGAAGTAACAGGAAAGAAAGATTTCACAATTGAAATGACTATTGAAAAAGGTCTTGGTTTCGTTCAAAAAGACATGCACCAAAAGCATAAGACTGAAATAGGTTCTATTGCTGTTGACGCTATATTTACTCCTATTCGTCGTGTTGCTTACGAAGTAGAAAACATGCGTGTAGGTGATAAGACAAACCACAACCGTCTACGCATGATAATCGAAACAGACGGTACTCTTTCTCCTCGTGAAGCTCTTGAGAGATCTATTGGTATAATGGTTGCTCAGCTTGAGTCTATCGTTGGATATAGTATGAAAAAAGTTCACACAGAAGAAATGGTAAATGAAGATTCTGGAGAAGATACAGACAAGAAAGAATCTGGTAGTGAATTTACTGATACTCTAAAGACTCGTATTGATACTCTTGATTTGTCTACACGCACACTTAATGCTCTAAATAGTGCAAATATTCGTACTATCGGAGGTGTAGCAAGAAAGAAGAAAGAAGACTTACTTGAAATCGAAGGTATCGGTGAAAAAGGTATCCAAGAAATCAAAAAAGTTTTGAGTAATTATGGTATTGGTCTTAAAGAATAGTAACAATTAATTAATTTATATGAGACACCACAATAATGTTCGAAAGTTCGGACGAAATAAAAATCAAAGAAACGCTTTAATGAAAGGTCTAATGCTTTCGCTTATTGCACATGGTCGCATCGAAACTACAGAAGCAAAAGCAAAAGAGCTTCGCCCAATGATTGAAAAATTGATCACAAAAGCAAATGTAGGCACACTTGCATCACACCGTTTGGTTGTTTCTCGTATTTATAACCGCCAAGCAGAAGCAAAGAAATTGATTGAAACAATTGCTCCAAAATATAAAGGTCAAACTGGAGGATATACTCGTATTACAAAGCTCCCTGTGCGCTTGAGTGATGCAAGTAAAATGGCAGTAATAGAATTTATATAATATATGACAACAACACATACAATCGATGCTACAGATAAGGTTCTAGGACGCGTTGCAAGTCAAGCGGCTAAAATTCTTATGGGTAAAACTACTCCTGATTACGTTGCAAACAAAGTTGCAGATGTAAAGGTGGTTATTACTAATGTAGGTAAAACAAAAATGTCTGAAAAGCGTATGCTTGAAACTCTTCATGAAAGATACTCTGGGTACCCAGGTGGCTTCAGACAGCTAAACAATGCAAACATTGTTGCAAAGAAGGGATTTGCTGAGCTATACCGTTTAGCAGTTTACAACATGCTTCCAAACAACAAGCTTCGCCCACTTATGATGAAGCGTTTAACAATAAGTGAATAATTATTTATATGACAGAAAAGAAAACAACAAATAAATACATTCGTGCAATCGGCCGAAGAAAAACTGCAACTGCAGTAGTGAAGCTAATCCCTGCAAGTAAAACATCTTACTCTATCAATGGTAAAGAATTAAATGTTTATTTCCCAACAACAGAATTAAACAAAATCGTTACAGATGCAATGACTCTAGCTGGTGGAAAGTTTGAAGTGATTGTTACTACAAAAGGTGGTGGCTTACATGCTCAAGCCGAAGCAGTTCGTCATGGTATCGCTCGTGCATTAGTGCTATCAGATGCTGAACTACGTGTTCCACTCAAGAAAGCAAAAATGCTTAAGCGTGATCCTCGTCAAGTTGAACGTAAGAAATTCGGTCTTAAAAAAGCTCGTAAGTCTCCACAGTGGAGTAAACGTTAATACTCAAAAAAAAATACTCCCGAAAGGGGGTATTTTTTATTATTGAAATAATACAAATTTTTGGTATAATACACTCACTATGGATGATACTAATAATACAAATGAAGAAATGAGTCGCGTTTCAATGAACACTACGCGACATGATTCTGCTGAATCAGACCTTGTGTATGAAGAAAGCACCGAGGATGGTGATGCACTACCTACAAAAGACGTGGTGAAAAAGCTTCGTGAAGAGAATAAAAAACTCCGCGCTGAAAAGGAGGAATACCTAACTGGCTGGCAGAGAGCAAAAGCGGACTATGTAAATCTTCAAAAAGACGAAGAAGGGAAGCGTAAAGAGCTTCGCACGTATGTGACGACAGGCATTATCGAGGACTTACTTCCAGCGCTCGATAGCTTTGATATGGCAATGGGAAATAAAGAAGCATGGGAAAAGGTGGATGCAAACTGGAGAAATGGCGTGGAATATATCCGTGCGCAATTTACTCGA
>CAZMDL010000072.1:0-3401 GCA_964565285.1 uncultured Candidatus Saccharibacteria bacterium | reverse complement strand
ATTTTGAATACCTTTTTTATCATTACCTTTTGATAAAATATAAGGATTGTATTCAGGATAACTAGTCAAAGCTAAAACTTCACCATTTTTAATATCCATAATCACACCTCCACCACCAGACAACCAAACAGAATTAGCCATATTTACAATAGATTTATACATTTGTTCTTGTACACGAGAATCAATAGACAAAACAAGATTATCTCCATTCTTTGGAGGAGAAACAATATTTTCTGATTGTAAATCTCCCTTCACATCTATTTCAGTAATACGTGTTCCGTTTTGACCTTTTAAAGAATCATTATAAACCTTCTCTACCCCGTCCTTACCAATAAAAGAATCTTGCCAATAATTACCAGAAGAATCTTTCGCTGGATAACCTACATATCCAAGAATATGACCAAAACCACCAGCATTTATATATGCACGATCAGGCACATCGTATCGATTTATATTTTCTTTAGTCCAATTATTCCAAGCAAGCAAAACATTATTGCGGTCATAAATCAAACCACGGTCAGCAAATATTGGTTGCTTTAATAATGTATTGTTTTCACTTTTTTTGAAGTAAGCTTCACCTTTTGTAATTTGTAAAAAACCTAATTGATATAAAAATATAAAAGTAAAAAATAAAAAAGTTCCACCCAAAAGATTTATTGAGCGTTTAGGTATTGCTGTTTCAAGACGACCTTCGAATTGCTGAGTGTTAAAATTAGGAAGATTTTTAGAATCAAGAAATATTTCATCTGGATCTACGTTCGTGTATTTTTTTTTATTTTTTCTAAAAATCATTTTTATAAATTATTATATAACGCTTAATAACAGAGAGAACAAAAAAACTAAGAATAAGTACTAATGGTAGTAGAAACGGTGAACCCATAATCATTAAATTACGATGTAAACCAAACACACTATACCAAACTAAAAAACCAATTATAAATTCATAATACAAATTAAATAAAAATATACCTAAAATAGCCAAAATAATACTAATCCAAAAAGGTAAAGCAAACAAAGAGAGGAAAAATATAATATCGTATATAACTCTTTTCATTTATATATTATAGGGACATATAGAATGAAAGCAAATCTTAATTTAGAGCTTATTTAAGAGCGTACTTTTCTATATATAGCACGCAAAATAAAGAAAACAATCAAAGAAAGTAGTATATAAAAAACAACAGGGTGCTTAAAAATAAACAAAGCTATAGAAACAAAAAATAATTCTACATAAGCAATAGGCTTATCTGTAGGTGAATTAGCCTTTGTAGATGATTCTGTTTTTGTATTTACTTTTTCTTTAGTGTTTTGAACTTTGTCAGAATTAGTATTTTTATTTAAAGACTCAATCTTTTTATTGGTATTTTCATAAATCTTCTCAAGTGAATTACTTGTATCTTCACGAATAGTATCAATATATATTGCACTTTTATTTACAGGCACAGCAACTTGCTCGGGCAAAACTTCATTTACTTTATCTGTAAGCACAGAAGTTACATCAGAGGATTGTTCCCCATTCTTTATTTTCTTAGGAATAAAAATATCCTGATCACTCATAGAAGAACTTGCAAGTGTAATACCTGTAATTTTTACTGATATTTTATGATCACCAGCAGTTACCTTCCAAGGAACAGAAATGTCTTTAAGTGTTTGAACAGGAATACTAAAATCACGAGTAGCAAGTATGGTATCTTGATCTAAAAATTGTACTTTACCTGAAATAGGAACTTTTTCTTGATTCCATATAGCAGTATGAATATAGATACTATCACCTTCAGTAAAATTTGGCACAGAATACCAAATTGCATCTTTTATAAATCCAGAAGAAGATACATCAGCAAAAACAGGATTAATATTTAAAATAAAAAAACTAAATATAAAGAAAATGAAAAACTTTTTCATTTAATTATTATATCATAAAGAACTTAATAAAATATCACCAATCTTATATGCTTCACCCGCACCCATAGTAACAATTATATCTTTTGAATTAAAATCTGTTTTTAGTAAGATATCTTCAACTTCTTTAAATGTATCAAAACCAAATGCGATATTTTTATTTTTATTTATTTCATTTGCAAGAATTTGAGATGAGATAGTTCCATCATCAACCTCACGTGCATAATATATTGGCAATATTAGAACTTTATCTGCATCATTAAAACTAACAGCAAATTCATTTAATAGTGATTTCGTACGAGAAAATAAATGTGGCTGAAAAATAACAGTAATCTTAAAACCATCTTCTTTTTTATATAATTCTCGAAAGCCAGACAAAGTAGCTGAAACTTCAGCTGGATGATGAGCATAATCATCATATAATTTGGCATTATTAGGAAGCTCTCCTTTGTACTCAAACCTTCTCCATGTACCAGGAAAATTTAAAAGAGCTTTTATATTCTCTTCTTTATTTATATTTAAAATATTTCCAACAGCAATTGCACAACTAGCGTTTTTCTTATTATGGATACCAGGCACTTTTAAAGAAAGATTAATATTGAAAAAATCTGTGCAATCAATAATATGTGCTTTTATATCAGAAATAACATCACTAATATTATTATCTTTTGGATTACAAATTACATAACCATCACTTGGCACTTTCATTACTAATTCACGAAATGCACTTTTTATATCTTCTATATCTTTATAATAATCCAAATGATCTTCATCTATATTTGTAATAACAACAACCTTAGGATTTATATTTAAAAACGAACGTCTGTATTCACAAGCCTCTACCACAAACAAACTACTATCACCTGCGATAAAATTCGTTTTATTACCATCTTTATCAATGAGTAAACTTCCAATAATAACTGTTGGATCTTTTTGATTACCCAAAAGAATTTCAGCAATCATACCCGTAGTTGTAGTCTTACCATGAGTACCAGATATAGCAATTGTGTATTTTTGTTTAGTTACAATACCAAGCATCTCTGGATAAGAACATGATTTTATATTTCCATTTTTTATATATTCAAATAATTTTGTATCGTATGTTTCAATTGCGATTGTATATACGATAAGTTCTGTGTCACTCGGAATATTTTCATAAGATTGCCCTATAATTATCTTTGCTCCAGATTTTTGTAATTCATGAACTATTCCAGAATCTTGCATATCTTGCCCTGTTACATTTTTACCTTCAAGCAAAAACATCCGTGCAATAGCGGAAATACCAATCCCACCAATACCTACAAAATGAACGTTTTTAATTGTCTTTAAATCTATATCCATATATTTACATACTATACTAATTCCAATCAAAAAAGCTACCTCATAGAGATAGCTTTTATATAAACAAAAGAACTTTTTAATTTCTTATCTTTTTAAAATCAATAACTTGCACAAATCGCCACCAGGCACTAACTACAAACCTAGGTTTTGTTTCTACCACA
>CAZMDL010000071.1:0-1694 GCA_964565285.1 uncultured Candidatus Saccharibacteria bacterium | reverse complement strand
AATTATACGACCATAGATGGGGGACAGAGGAATATTGGAAAACCAAGTTACATGATAATTGTCATATGGAAATGGTAGGAGCATGTGCAACATTAATTTGGGAACAAATTAAACGATTTGGAGTTGAAAGCAAAATTAGCGAATCACCAAAAAAATTAATGGCTTGTGCAATTGCTAGCAATACACTTAATTTCCGTTCAAAAAACACTACCGAACGTGACAAACAAGCGTATGCAGAAATATGTGCTATTTCAAACATTGATGCAAATTTGGCAATAAATTATTTTACCCAGGTTCAATTGGACATTGAGAAAAATATAGAAACATCTGTCATTTTGGATACTAAAACTTTAAAAATGCGTGACGGTACAAAAGTAACCATTGGGCAACTAGAAATTTGGGATGGCGAAGACTTTATTAGAAATAATCAATTTAAGATTACACAAATCTTTAATAAACTTGGAAGTAAGTGGCTACTAACATCACCTAGTATCAAGAATGGCTACAACATTTTTTTTACACGAGATGATGAAATAAAGCATATCCTTGATGACTTACTACAGGTTCAATTCAACGGGGACATTGCTAAAACAGATTCCTTATGGCTGCGAAAAGAAATTATAAAAAAGCTATCTGATAACAACATTTTTTTGTTCTAAACTGTGGAAATGACAAGCAAAAGCTGGTAAAATATTCGAGTCATGGCGGAAAAAATTACTCAAATTACCGATAATACTAATACTTCATCAGACATAATTAAAAGAGATATTACTCAAGAAATGCAAACTGCATATCTAGATTACGCAATGAGTGTAATTGTCTCTAGAGCATTACCCGATGTTCGCGATGGACTTAAACCAGTTCAAAGAAGAATTATATATTCAATGCAAGAGAATAATATGTTACCCAGTGGTAAGTTCCATAAAAGCGCAACAGTAGTAGGTGGTGTTATGAGTAAGTATCATCCACACGGTGATGTGGCTATATACGATTCATTAGTAAGAATGGGCCAAGATTTTACATTAAGATACCCATTAATACTTCCACAAGGAAACTTTGGTTCTATCGACGATGATCCTCCAGCAGCCATGAGGTACACCGAATGTAAGTTAAGTAAAATATCCGAAGAATTATTTGCTGACATCGAAAAAGAAACCGTAGATTTTGTACTTAATGACTTACAAAATGACGAACCTGTCATTCTACCATCACAAATTCCAAATCTATTATTAAACGGCGTTGCAGGTATTGCTGTAGGTATGGCCACAAATATACCTCCTCACAACCTTGGCGAACTTATTGATGGATTAATGCATTTAATCTCCAAAGCCGATGTTATTGGACAAGCACCCGCAAAAGATGCCGAACTTAAAATAGCTACACCAGACTTTCAATCTACTGCAACAGTAGAAGATTTAGTCCAATTTATAAAAGGTCCGGACTTTCCAACCGGGGGTATAATCTACGATCAAAAAGAAATAATGCAAATGTATGCAACAGGTAAAGGACGAATCGTAACCAGAGCCAAACTTGAAATTGAAACATTAAAAAACGGACGAACCAGAATACTTGTATCAGAAATTCCTTACCAAGTTTATAAAGCAACCTTAATAGCTAAGATTGCCGATTTAGTAAAAGATAAGAGAATTGAAGGTATTTCGGATTTGAGAGACGAATCCAACAAACAAGGTATG
>CAZMDL010000070.1:0-2647 GCA_964565285.1 uncultured Candidatus Saccharibacteria bacterium | reverse complement strand
AATTGCTCAAAACAATTAATGAAGTGAACCTTGTGGTTAAAATCGATTTCCCAATGCATAGAAATTTCCATAGCAACAGGAATTAATTTTTCGATAATATAATCTTCACTACCATCGAGGCTCAAGAATTCTTCTTTTGTTTGGATTGGTATAATAGTTCCAAGACCGGCTCCACCTGTGCCAAAGATATGCTTAGCTATATACCCATTATGGCTTTCACCAAGAATTTCGATTAATTGCTTCCATTTCAAATCTTTATTTAAGGCAACATAAGGTAATGTAGAAATTTCTAATTCTGCACATAATTTTTTAAAGTTTGATTTCTTTTGCATTTCTTTTGCAAAATCAAAGTTTAAATAAGCAGGAAGTCCTAAATGTTTTGCTAAAATTTCTTCAGGATTTGATGGAGTAAAAAATTCAACACGAGGAGGAGAACCATTTAAATTTCGCATTATCTCATCTTGTATTTCAGGTTTATCGAAAATCAATTGAGATAAAACTTTTTCTTTTTGAAATGGCCCTGCCACAATAAGTGTAGGTATCGTAAACCCCAAGCTTTTCCAATAATCTATATATAGTGGATCAATTGGATCTGTGGTAACAACTATGTCACCACTACGACCTTGGCTTAAAGCAGCCCGTTGGTCGAACCTTTGTTCTTGTACTTCACCCAAAAAATGTGGGTTACTCTGAGAATCAATTATGACTCTTGTGAAATCGGAATTTGGTCTGTCATCATTCATCTTAGTAGGATTTTTTAAATTGTGATTTTTTGTATTTTTATCATAAAAACATGTTCTAGTCAAATAAAAATCCCCTTATTAAGGGGATTTTTATTAAATTCCATCTTCTTTTAATTTTTCTATGAGGTCTTTTGCTTTCTTTGAAAGCTTATTAGGCATTTTTACTTGAATACGGAGGATTATATCCCCTCTACTTCTACCATTTGGAACACCTTTTCCACGAACACGGAGTAATTCATTATGATTAATTCCTTCTGGAATTTTTATTTCAAGCTCACCATCGAGAGTTTTAAGATTATACTTCATTCCTAGAAGTGCATCAGTAAGCTTGATTGGTAAATCCATTGTTAGATTTGAACCATCACGTCGGAATACATTATGAGGACGAACATTTATTTTTATATAAAGATCTCCAGCTTGAGCACCTTTTATGGCTTCGCCCATACCTGTCATGCGAATCATTTCACCATTATTGATTCCTTCTGGAATTGTAATATTTATCTCTTCTTGTTTTTGCTTTACACCGTGACCTTTACATTCAGAACATTTTTCATGAGGAATTTTACCCGAACCTGAACAATGATCACAAGCACGTACACTCTGAAATGTTCCAAGCATTGATCGTTTCATTTCTCTTATTTGCCCTTGGCCATTACATGTTTTACATGTATCCATTTTAGTACCAACTTTTGCTCCATTTCCTTTACAGATATCACAGAATGATTGCTTTGTAATTAAAATTTTACGGCTTACACCAAATATACTATCTTCAAAAGAAATATCTATTTCAGTTGAAATATCACGCCCACGCTTTGCTTGAGATCGTCCACGATTCCCCATACCTCCGCCAAAGAAGTCTCCGAATATATCGCCAAGGTCACCCATGTCGAACTCCATTCCGCCACCGTTCTGGAAACCAGAGAAATCAAATCCACCGAAGCCACCTTGCTGGCCACCATAACCGCCACCGCCCATTGGGCCATCTGCACTTCCAAATTGGTCATATCGTGCACGCTTCTGATCATCTGAAAGTACTTGATACGCTTCATTCACTTCTTTGAACTTCGAATCATCACCCTTATTTTTATCCGGGTGGTACATGTGCGCCTTCTTATGGAACGCTTTTTTAATTTCGTCCTTAGTCGCACCCTTATTTACCCCCAATGTTTCGTAGTAATCTTTCGCCATTTTTATTTAAAATGATTTGCTTGCCATTTAAGCTGGAATCTTTTGTTCTTCTTTCCTCTATAATAAGCATTTGCATCTTTTGCACCTATACCAAAAGCACAAAAAGTGAAAGCTAATAGTAATAATGAAGTTGTGATTTTTTTCATGTAATGATTATATCACAATTATTTTTGCTCACCATTTTCAGTTGATTCTGCGTCACGAATTTCTTCTGACTGAGGTTCTGCTGTTTTGTTTTCTGTTTCAGTTGCGCCGGCTTTGCTCATCGCTTCACCGATTTTAGACATTTCAGTTGAAAGAGCTTCAACTGCTTTCTTTATCGCATCTACATCAGTACCAGCATTTGCTGTGCGAACGGCAGTAATCTTTTCTTCGACACTAGTCTTTAGCGCAGCGTCTACTTTGTCGCCATATTCTTTGATAGATTTCTCAGCAGAGAAAATAATCATTTCAGCAGAATTCTTTACATCCACGAGTGCCTTTTTCTTTGCATCTTCATCTGCATGCTTTTCTGCATCTTCTTGCATCTTCTTTATGTCTGCATCGGTAAGTCCTGAAGAAGCTTCGATGCGGATTGTTTGCACTTTTCCTGAAGCTTTGTCTTGCGCTTTTACATTGAGGATACCGTTTGCATCCACATCAAAGGTCACTTCTACTTGTGGCATACCACGTGGTGCAGGAGGAATTCCTTCGAGCACGAATCGTCCGAGAGATTT
>CAZMDL010000069.1:0-4069 GCA_964565285.1 uncultured Candidatus Saccharibacteria bacterium | reverse complement strand
TGTTCAAACATACCCAAATGTATGTTTGAACAGAATCGAAAGCCGGAACGCGACGGCGTGAGGCGGGGTCGCGAGATTTCTCACCAGAAAAATACTTGTGACCGATTCCCAGCATGCTCACAAAGTAATCTATCTATTCTTCCATTCCTTCTCTTGTCTGCAAAGTAATTTTTTGGCATCATTTTTATTTTCCATTATTGATTCTACTGCACGTTCAAGGCGAACACCTTGAGATCCTTTAATTAAAATCACATCACCTGTCTCCACTATACCCTCTAAGAATTTTCCTGTTGTTATAGAATTTTCAAATACATATAAATCCTTTTTAGGGAAACCAGCATCAAGCGCCCCATCAGCAATAAACTTTGCACGTGGTCCAACAAGTATCAAAACATCGGCAATATATCGAGCTTTAATTCCCACCTTTTTATGTGAATCTTCTGTTTGCTTTCCAAGCTCAAGCATGTCGCCGAGTACAGCTATTCTTCTTTTTGCTTCTACGCTTTTCAGTACATCAAGAGCCACATCCATAGCTACAGGTGAAGCATTGTAAGAGTCATCTATTATTACACTATCATTCATTCCAGGAACTATAGAAAGTCTTCCACATGGAGTTTCGTAATTTGAAATTGCTTGGGCTGATTTAAGTAAATCACAACCAAGTTCATGAGCCACAGCAAGAGCAACCAATCCTGAATAGATATGACTAACTCCTACTATATTTTTCATCATTACAGGAAATGTATTACCACCATATTCAAGCTTGAAACTCATACCTGTAGGCATTTTTATATTATCCTTAGTCACATAAGACACTACAGGATAGCTAGCACGGTATGTAGCATGCTCATCAAATCCATAAGAAACAGTATGGCGTCTTACTTTATGGCACACATTTAAAACAGCTTTATCGTCATGATTAAGAACAAGAACTCCTTTTTCTTTTAATGCCATTGCAAGATAAGTCTTCTCTTCAATAATTTTCTCAACACTACCAAAGAATTCTACATGCACAGGCACATCAGGAAAACGAGTAAGCACAACCACATCAGGATGAAGCCATGGAGCAAGCATTTTAATATCTCCAGGTTTACCAGCACCAACTTCAAGAACTAAATATTCTGGATATGAAGTTTTCATACAAATCATAAGCAATCCTTTCAGTAAATTTTCAACCCAAACTATCGGATTACTCCAACCATTTTGGCAACCAAGAATCGTAAGAGGTAAACCAATCTCACTATTAAAACTTTTCTCACTTTTTCGAACACTATAAAATTCTTGCAAAACAGTATAGATTGCATCTTTTGTAGAAGTCTTACCAACAGAACCAGTAATAGCAATAATCTTTGGTTTATAACGCAAAAGAATAAGCTTCGCTTCAGCAATAAGTAAATAAACTATAATTTTTTTAAAATGTTTTTTCATATTATCTATCTGGCGGAATATTGTAATAATTTGTTAAAAATTTGGTAATTTCAACAAAAGGAGGTATAAGTGTCTGCGCTGCGTATTTTATTTGTTTAGGGTTTTTAAGATAAAGGAATACTATAAATTTAGGGTCATATGCTGGGAAATATCCAAAGAATGAGTGCATATGACGGTCTTCATAATACCCTTTTCCGTCTTCACGCGCCACTTGTGCAGTTCCCGTCTTTGTGGCGACAGAATAATGATCAAACTTATATTTCCCTTCACCATAAGCATAATCAAATACATGCACAAGCATCCGTGTAGTGGTTTCAGCAGCTTCTTTACTAATTATATTTGTACGAGTAAATGGATATGAAATATCTTTTGAAGTTCCATCACTATAACGAATCTGCTTGACCACATGAGGTACCACAAGCGAGCCTCCATTTGCAATAGCTGAAAAAGCACGGATAGCTTCCACAGGAGTAAGAGCGATTCCTTGCCCGAACGCAGCATTGGCATACTCAATGTCACGAGGGCTTTCTAAGTTTTTTATCAGACCGCTTGTTTCATTTGGCAAATCAATACCTGTTTTCTCACCAATACCATAAGACTTCATGTAAGCTCTAAATTTATCATGACCTAATTTATTCTCCACAAAAACCATTCCTGTATTTAAAGACTCATTAAGAACCCCTTGCATAGTAGTAATTCCACGGCCTTTTTTGTCAAAGTTATTTATTTGTTTTTTGTTTACAAAAACAAAACCTTTATCGAGGTAAGTTGTTTCTGGTGTAATTACATGAGCATCAATAGCTCCAGCCATAACCAAAGGCTTAATAACAGAACCAAATTCAAAAACATTTTCTACATTTATATCGGTATATGTTTTTACATCTTTTACTTTTCCTGATTCATTTAAATCAAAATCCGGAATACCACTCATCGCTACTATCTCACCAGTTTTTGGGTCCATAATAATTCCACCCATTTGATCAGCGTTCCATTGTGCTAAAGTCTTTTTTAATTCGCCTTCTAGCATATCTTCTGTATTTGGATCTATAGTTGTTACAATATCTCCTTCTCTCTCATCAGAAAAATTCTTTCCAATATCAGAAAATACTTCAGCAAAAAAGTTTACATAAGCTTGGTCTGCAGGCTTCGATAAAATTTTATTATAATATTTTTCTAAACCATACTGACCAATTCTGTCATTACCTTTATATGCCACGAATCCAAGCACATGAGAAGCTAACGAACCACCAGGGTAAAAACGCCATTTCTCTTTATAGATAGATACACCCGGAATATTTAATGCTGAAATTCCATCAGCAGATTCCTTTGTAAGATGATTAGCACTTTCTTAATAAGGGTCAAGTTTCTTTGTAGATTTAGCAATAATTACATCATGAGAAAGTTCTGGTATAAAAGTAATTAATTTATTATATACAGATTCTGCATCTACAATATCTTTTGGTTTAATTGCAACCTTAAAACCAGTCATTACAGTAGCGCCTGCAACTAGGTCAGAATCTTTTTTTGAAAAGAAGATAGTTCCACGTTCAAATATATCACCAACAGGTGTAGCATACTGCCTATCAGCACGTTCAGTATAAGAACTTTTATGAATTATTTGTACAAAAAACAATTTTAAAACGAGGATACAAGCAAATAAAAAAACGCACCATGAAACGATACGTAATCTAGATTGAAATGAATCCTTATTAATCATAATACTATCTTGATGCTACATAATCAGTAATAGTACGAGAAGCAAATAATGTGCCTTTTGAATCAACAAAGCCAAGATTTGTACCAGTAGAACGAGTAATACTATTCTGCATATTCATAGATTCAAGCTCAAGTGAAGCTACCTCACTTCCAAGTGCACGTGCATTTGTATCGAGGGATTTACGAGCCAATACATTGAATGTAATAGAACCAATCAAATAAACATAAGTTAAACACAAAAATACAAGAGTAGAAATAAGTCCACGAAAAACAAGCTTTTGAGATTCTTGATTATATACTATGTTTTGTGTTATTTTTTTAATTTTCATATTTTTTCTATTATTCTTAACTTTGCACTACGAGAACGTGGATTTACTTTTATCTCATCAATACTTGGCACAGTAGGTTTCTTAGTGATTATATTTCCCCGACCTTCGTTTTTGATTTTTACAAATGCCTGTTTTACTATTCTGTCTTCTAAACTATGAAATGAAATAATCGACATCCGCCCTCCCACACTTAAACGATTAAATCCTTTTATAATTGCATTCTCTATACTAGTAAGCTCACTATTTGTCGCAATGCGTAATGCCTGGAAAGTACGAGTACTAGGATGAATCTTTTTTGACTTGTATGCCTTACCACAAGCTTTATCAATAATAGCGACAAGATCAAAAGTAGTTTCAATGCTTTTCTCTTTTCTAGCTTCTACTATGGCTTTAGCAATTTTTCGAGAGTATGTCTCCTCACCAAAACCATAAATAATATCTGCGAGTGTTTTTTCTTCCCAAGTATTTACGATATCTCGAGCAGTTAAATCTTCATCTGTGGGATCTTTCTTCATGGTCATAAGAAGTGGTTCATCTTTCATAAAAGAAAATCCTCTTCCTGCAACCTCAAGCTGAAACGAACTAATACCAAGATC
>CAZMDL010000068.1:0-3817 GCA_964565285.1 uncultured Candidatus Saccharibacteria bacterium | reverse complement strand
TAATAATTCTTTTCAAGAAAATAAATTACAAAAAACTAATTTTACTATGTGGAATTACTGGAATAACTTTTATTATCTTTGATCCATTTATGTGGATTATTCCAATAAAACATATACATGATATATTCCAAAAGATTTTTTACCACTACAAAGAATTTAATCCTACCCACTTAACATTACTACAGATTACAGGAATTTCAGGCATAGCATTTCTGAGTATGATATTTGGATTATTTTTTATAATAATAAAAAAAGATATAATTTCACCATTGAAAAAATATTTTTTAAATATTTTACTAATTACGACAGTTCTACTATATACCTTATTCCTAACTTCTCATTATCAAGCCGAGAGATATTTTATGCCTATGATATTCATATGGGAAACATTACTCCCATTGTTTATATTTAAAATATCAGACAAATTATCTAACAATTCAAATAAAAAAGAAAAAATTATAAACATAAGCTTCATATGTATAATACTTACTTATCAAATAATACTTACTTATTTAGCTTTAATAAAATATAAATAAATGAAAACAATAGTAGTAATGCCTGCATATAATGCCGAGCAAACACTTAAAAAAACAATAGCAGATATTCCTTATGATTATATTAATGAAATAATATTAGTTGATGATGCATCAAAAGATACCACAGTAAAAATTGCAGAAGAAATTGGTAAAAGTCATGAAAGAATAACAACCTCAGAAGAGATATATAATAAAAATCCAAATAAAATTTTTTTATCTATATTAGTTCACAAAAAAAATACAGGATATGGTGGAAACCAAAAAGATTGCTACAAAGAAGCCTTAAAAAGAGGGGCTGACATTATAATAATGCTACATCCAGATTACCAATATGACCCAAAAATTATAAAATACTTTGTTGAATTTATAAAACAAGATTATTTTGATGTAATGCTCGGATCAAGAATAAGAAGCAGAAAAGAAGCCTTAAAAGGTGGAATGCCTAAATATAAATATTATGCAAATAGATTATTAACCTTAATTGAAAACCTATCAAGCGGTAGAGTTCTTTCGGATTGGCATACAGGAATGAGAGCATATAAAAGAAAAGTTCTCGAGAAAATAAATTATGAAAAATTTTCTGATGATTTTATCTTTGACACACAAATGCTATTTGAAATAATTAAAAATGATTATTCTATTGGTGACATACCCGTTCCTGTAAGATACTTTAAGGAGGCTTCGTCAATTAATTTTAAACGAAGTTTAAGATATGGACTACTTACATTATGGGAAGTAATTAAATTCTTATTTAGAAAAAAGAATTAGCTTTGAGTGTGTTTTGGTAAGAAATAAAAGAAAGGTGGTATTAAAAGCAATGAATATGCGATTGGAATAAAATAAAAAGAAGCAATCATTGCACACATATACACAATAGGCCCCACTAAACTTCGTTGGATTAATTTACTTGTAAAACGTAGTTCTTTATTTATTTTCTGATGTATTAATAAATGCGTAGCAGAGAAACTTAATGAGCCACAGAACAATACAAAACTGTAAGTTGCTACAGATAATGAATGATAAGGATTCTCAGCAATAGCTCGAGTAGCAAAAGGGATTAAAGATTGAAACATTAGAAAAATAATATTCATCCAAACAATTCGACGATTTAACCCCTCTATATGTTCTGTCATTTGATGATGATTAACCCAAAATATAGCAATAGTCAGAAAAGATAATACAAAAGTAAAAACACTAGGAAGCAATGGTAAAATTTCTTTTAATTCATTAACAGCTGAAAAAGATTTTAAAACAGGAACTTTTAATTCAAAAGCAAGTAGAGTTATAGCGATAGCAAGTACCCCATCTGAAAAAGATTCAAGCCTGTTTGATTTTTGATGTATCATTTTATTATTATAATACTTTAAATTTTAAAATAAAAATTATTTATCTAAATCTAGTATCTCATCAATGCGAATTTGTTCAACGAACTCTGGAACGTGAGACACAAGAACCATAGCTCCTTGATATTCATCTAAAGCTTTAGCAATAACAGGTAAATGACGAAAATTTATATGGTTTGTAGGCTCATCGAGGATAAGTAATCCTGGACGTTCTATAACCAAACGAGCAAAAGCCACTAACCCTTTCTGCCCTTCTGATAAACTTCCAATACGAGTACGCACCATATCACCAACAATTAAAAACCCTGAAAGTACAGCACGAATCCTTTCTTCATCAATTCTACCTGTAATAGATTTCATGACTTCAGCAAGTGATTCATAAGGACTTTGGTTAAAATCAAGAGTAGAAAAATCTTGACGATAATAACCAACACGTACTCCTTTAGAAATAATACCTCCATCGGCCGTATTATTAGCCAAAGATTCCAAAAGAGTACTCTTACCAATTCCATTTGGACCAGCAAGTAATAAATGTTTATTTTTTCTTAACTTTAAATTAACTTTTTTAACCGTAGGCTTACCATTCTTTAAAAGCGACACAGAAGAAAATGTAATAATATCACCAAGCAAATCTTCTTGGAAAGGAATAGTAAACGGACGTATTGTTTTATCTTCTTTTCTTACATCAACTTTTTCTTCTTCTAATTCTTCTGCAAGATCACGCATGCGCTTTGCCACAGCACGTAAATTACCTCCCTTCATGGCAAAAGCATTTGCTTGATCTTTTTTAGCTTGAATTTCTTTTGAAAGTAAAGCATTTTTACGATTCTCTCTTTCCATACGAGATGCAATTTGATCACGAACATCAGTATAGTTACCTACATATTGCTCAATCTTTCTTGTATATACATCTAAATACAAAACAGCATCAGTAAATGCATTTAAGAAATGTGCATCGTGAGAAATAACAATAACTGTCTTTTTATATTTAATAAGAAAATCAGTTAAATGTTCAATACCTGCTTTATCAAGATTATTTGTTGGCTCATCAAGAAGCAATATATCAGGCTCTTGAATAAGTGCTGAAGCAAGAAGTAAACGTGCTTGCTGCCCACCAGAAAAAGATTTAATAATCCTATCATGCACTTTTTCGTGACCTTTTAGATTAACAACCTCTAACACACCATCGATTCGTGGATCTATATCATAAATTTTAGTTTTGAAACATTTTTCAAAAAATTCTCTGACAGTAAGCTCAAGTTCATCACGAGGAATAACTTGCCTCGAAAGTGCAATAGTCGAACGCTGTGCTATATGAATATCACCATCTTCCGGATTCATTACACCAGTAATAAGACCAAATAGAGTACTCTTACCCGCACCATTCTGCCCCATAACAGTAACCTTCATTCCCTTACGTATAGAAAAAGACACCTCATCGAGGATTGGCTTATTGTGCCCATATTCAAAAGAAACCTTTTCAAAACGTATTATAACTTCCCCATGAGACATATATAAGTAACATACTACATGAAGTTAGAATAAAAAGCTATATTTTAATGAATTACAAAAAATCCATACAATACAGCAACGAAGTTTAAAACTGAATGTGCAATTGAAACTAAAACTAAATTAGGATATTTAATATAAATAACCGCAAACACAAGTCCACCCGAAAATGCGAGCGGTAACATTATTTGAGGAAAAGGAAATATTATATGTAATAATGTAAACAACAATGCATTAATAAGAACAATACCTAAATTATCTGAAAAAACTATTTTAAGTTTAGGTATAAGGAAAGCTCTATAAGCAAATTCTTGAAATACAGAAACAATAATAAACATAAAAAGGAAGTGAGGCTTAGTCCACCACTCTGGCTGTGGATCCATATTGAATTTATCAGCGAACAAAACAATACCAAAGACTCCAGTAATC
>CAZMDL010000067.1:0-6650 GCA_964565285.1 uncultured Candidatus Saccharibacteria bacterium | reverse complement strand
TGATCTATTATTAGTTGGGTTTCCACTAATTCATGCAAAGCAACTAACTGGCTATACTTCCAGTTATTCATTTCTGTAACTTTAATAATTAATTGACCATTCTTATTCCAAAAATAATCACCAGGATTACAGAAAGGTCTTTGCTTGCTAGCTGGTACGGTTATTATAACCATATCAGTTTTATTTGATATTTGTGTCGGGAAAAAGTCAGACAAGGACGTATCAATCTGATACATTAAAGAATCTTTCTTTTTTACTTTACTAGATTCAATAGATTCATTTTTTAAAAAAATAAAGATAATAAAAGCTAAGAAAATAAGAAAAGTTATGCACGGGATATTTTTTTTCATTTTGATATAAATTACATTTTACATAATTATATCACACTTTATATAAAAATCAATAGTAATAGATAAAACAAAAATAACCCGCATCTATAATCAAATAAAATTAGGTTATTTATCCTATTGACGTATATTCTATTTAGTGTAATATTATCTACAAATTAACTTCATAATGTTATGTTATGTTATGTTATCTAATAAAAACAAAGTTGTTGATGAAGAACGTATTATCTTCAAAAACCAAAGAAATAGAGACGCTAAAGGTTCTCTAAAACCATCTACTTCAAGTGATAGTCCTTCTGGTTTTAGTTTCGATTGTTTTGTAGCAACTGCTTGCTATGGACCAAATGACCACATTACAAATTCTTTGCGGGTATGGAGAGATGAGATTTACAAAAAAGGAACAGAGAAGTACAAACTCCTATTTATCCAAGCTTATTATTTATTTATTGGTAAGGTTGGAGCAAGGATTCTACAAACTCTTCCCTTTTTAAAACCTCTCGCTCGTAAACTAATAAAATATTTTATTAGAATAAACAAAATTCCTATTAATAAATAAACTGTTCTTATTTTTTTAAAAAACCACACTTAAAAATATTTATTTTCTAGTGTGGTTTTTTAATTTTTTTGAATAAAAAATAAATCGTTCAACAGAAAATAGTGTTGCTAAAATTGTACAAATTAAACCAAAAGGATTTTTTAATCCAGAAATTACATTAGCTCTTAATTCCATTCCAAACACACCCCACCAAGTAGCCTTATCTGCAAGATGATATAGTTCATGCTGGATAACGAAACTTTGTACAATAGGATGTAGATCTTCTCTAACTTCGGCATAGCAATCAGCATTTTTATAAAGATAGGCACGTCCAAACGCTGGTTTAAGAATCTCCTTATCTACAAAATATACTTTAAATTCCTTACCTTTATATTTATAAAATTTAATATTACTCTTAGACATAATTATTTTTTGGTATTAATTTTTTTTCAATAAATTTTTTTAAATAATTAGATTTTGTTGAAAAATATATATAATATAAAAAATTTTTTATATCTTTTCTTTTGGTACGAGTATCCATACTTGCAAGTATCCTTAACCCTCCAATCCCATATTCTTTTTCTATTTCTCTAGTTATTTTATCAACAATCCCTTCATTAAATCCACGGAAATAATTTTTTTGGTTAAGCAAGTAACCATTTCTGTATATATTTATAGACAATGTATCTGAATCTGTACCTAATTCATATTTGTGAAAAGATTGACTATGGATTGATTCATGAAGTATAGTTCTATAATTTGATTTAGTTTCTGGTTTTTCAGGAATTTTTGTAATCAACTTTTTAATAAAAAATGCCGTAGCCGGAATTATTTTTGTTGGTTGCTTAAAAATTTTCCCTAATTGAATTTTATATTTATCTGATATCTCAATAACACGCGTTTCCGCATCATAAGACCCTAAATTATTAGAATTTTTTAAAAACTTAAATTGATATTCATTAAGATCTAAATTGTTTGGAGTAATTTCCAGTCTCTTTAGTTCTTCTGATATTAAATTTTTAGCCTTAATGATGTTAAAAAGTTCTTCCTTAGTTGGTTCTCTGTATTCTTGTGAATCTGTTTCTATATTTTTATCACCATGAATTTTCTCTAATGCACGAGAAGCAAATTCTTTATTTTCTTCTGTTAAATTTTTTCCAATAAAATTATATTTTTCCATAAAAATAAAAACCCGTATTTAACCATTATAGCACCTATCTATAAACAAAAATAGTTCGATATAAAATATTATATCGAACTATTTATTTCTTACGCTTAAATGTTTAAAAGTCCATAGAGAATACATTCCTGCTTGGTATGATGTATCATAAGGCCTCACTACAAAAGCTGAATTTGGATATTTTAGAGTATTTGAAATCAATTCTTTGATTAATTGATACTTTTCTCCGTTTTTAATAGGTAAAGTATCTCTTTTTTGAGAATTAAATTTCTTGCTACCATAAATACCGTCATTATAAGCTTTGTATAAAGAGTCTTGTCTAACAAAATACTGAACTCTATCCTCCCCTTTTATAGAATCTTTTACATCTGCAAAAGTTATTTCTGCTTCGGGATATTTTTGAATGTTTATATTAATTTTATTTTCTTTAGTATCTTCAGGTTTTTTAATGCTAACCTGACAAATGTAAATAAAAACTAAACTACATATAACAAAAATATGATATTTGATATAATTTTTCATTTTGAAAAATTTTTTCTCACTTGTTCAATTCTTTTAAACAAAAGCTTTTTAAATTTAGCCGAAAATCTTTCTGACCTAACCATAGAAGATATGATTACATCGGTGCTTATTAAGCTGTCGTGCTTCAAACTAAATTCAACATGTTTATTTAGAGTAAAATCTAAACATTTTTGAATTTGGTTGAAAGGATCATATAACACATGGCTAACTAAAAGCTTTCTACCGAAAACTCCTAAATGGTGCTTTTGAGAAAATAAATATTGTTCTGTTATTGTAATCGTCTTATTGTTTAACTTAACAGTTTCATTATTTAACACAGTACGAACATATCTTCTTGTTTTATACGACCATTCTTTGTCCACAAGAATTCTTGAATATCCAAGAAGTGCGGCATTTTTAAAGGGTTTGTACATGCCTTTTTCTGAACATAAAAAATTTAATTTACGATAAGTTATTATACGAAAACCTACTTTTATATTTTCAAAGGTTGCATACATTCTGCACATTTGCCACTCTTTTCGTATTACTTTTTGTATATGTTCAAACTGAACCTCTAAGGAATCTCCAAATACATTTTTAAGTGACGAGATTAAGTTTTTAACTTTAGTTTTTTCTTCAATAACTAAAAATAAATCCACATCATTTAATTTTCCATATGCATATGGGTTGAATCCATAGGTAGTACTTCCGTAAGCCAATAATCCAAAATCAGAATTATTTTTAATACAACAATTTGTTATCTTTTTCGTAATTTCTTGCAAAATAGATAATCTTTTTCTGGGTAGTAAAGATAAAAAGTCTTTCATTTTTAAAGATATTTAATTTGTTATTTTTTATAAAACTACCATTGAAAATATTTGATGTCAAGTAGTTCTAAATATAGCTTTTATGTATCATGTGGTTATGAAAAATAATCTTAGAATAGCGTCATTAAATCTTTGGAGATTTAATGACTGGGAAAAAAGAAAAAGCTTAATAGCATCAGTTTTAAAAGATAAAAATTATGATGTAATCTTTTTTCAAGAAGTACAAAAAGATCTATCTTCCCTTTCGAATTTAAATCAAATAGATATTCTGAATAAAGAAATAAACTATCCTTATATTGATTTTTCAGAAGCTATGATTAAAACAATGAGTAAAGGAATTCCACTCTTAACCCCTATTTCTCATGGTATTGGATTAATGAGTAAATTTCCTATTTTAAATAAAAGTATTATAAGGATGTCTAAGTTCCCCGAAGATACAGACAAAAGAATAAGCGTTATTTATGATATAGAAATTGATGGTAATGTTATTTCTTTCATAAATATACATTTTTCAAACCGTGATGACTGGGCAGAAGCACATTTAAAAGAATTACTTACACAGCTAGATTCCACAAAAGAATATATAATAATTGGTGATTTTAATATTTTTCATTTAGAAAAATACGAATCACTTTATATAAATAAATACAAAAATAGTTTTTCGTTTAAAAATTATATTTCATTTCCAAAAGAAAACGCTACATTTGATTATGTTTTAATTCCAAAAGATTATAATTTTGTTGATATTGAAACCACCGATGGTCTATCAGATCATTCTATGATTATAGTAGAAATTACAAAATAATTTTTATTAATCAGATTCTACATAAGCAAAAGTATTATTTTTTACAACTTCCAAACACTGAGGTTTAGAATATATATTCCCAGCCAGGCTGCCAAACCCACTGTGTTTCAATGTAAACTTTTGGGTCTATTTGATTTATAAAATACTCCAAACCAAGTTGTGTTGCTCTGTGTCCTATAATTACTATTGTTTTATTATCATAATTCTCTTTTAAATATCTCAGAAAATCCGCCATTCTATTGAGAACATCATCTACTGATTCGCCATTAGGGAATGGTGAGTGAATATGTTCAACAAGCTTTACTATGACCTCTTTTTTATTTTTTCCTTCAAGGTCTCCATAATTATATTCTCGCAAACGGGCATCAGAAAAAGTTGGTATATTTTTCTTATTGAAAATAATTTGTGCTGTATCTATTGCACGAATTAAATCAGAAGTAAACACGGCATCAATATACTTATCTTTGTATCGTTCCTTATCGATTAACCCCTGTTGCTTTCCTGTTTCTGAAAGTGGTGAATCTCGCCAGCCAGAGGCTATTCCAGCTTCGTTATCTTCACTTGTTTTATGAGATTCAAAAATGATTTTTATCATATAAGATATTTTAACATTTTTAAATTAAAAAAATAAAATCAGGTGAGGTTATATTATACCGAGAAGGATCTATAATGTTTTTATAAAAATTGCAAAATAAGGATAGTTTGGTACTATTATGCGTATTAGTAATAATATTTTATTTTAAAATGGTAGATTCAATCATTAGTGCAAAAAAGGTAGAAGATGCAGATGTAGTTATACTCTCTGCTGGGTATGAGAAGACAGCTTCAAGCCGTAAAGGAACAGGTGTTGGACCGAAAGCAATTATGAAAATGCTCGATAGTAAGCTTGAGCTTTTTGATCGCGAGTATAAGACAAACGTTTCAGAACATGTAAAAATTGCAAAAAAAGACTCTGGAAATTTAAGTGTACTTACTCCAAAAAAGGCCCTCGATAAAATCACTGCTGAATCTACAAAACTCCTTGATCAAAATAAATTTGTATTTCTCCTTGGTGGTGAGCATTCTGTATCACTTGGACTCCTCACTGCCCTTTCTAAAAAAGTGAATCCAAAAGACGTAACAGTACTTCAGATTGATGCACATTGTGATCTTCGAAATGATGATAGTGATTATAGCGATGACCCTACAAACCTCGCACATTCATGTGTGCTTCGCCGAGTAAACGAGCTTGGGTACCCACTCGTGCAAGTTGGTATTCGTACTTACTTTAAGGGTGAATATGAATATTTCTCTAATCCAAAAAATAATATTACAGTATTTGAATGGGGTAACAAGAAAAAGATTCCAACTGTAGCGGAAATCTTAAAATCAATCAAGACAAAGTATGTGTATATCACAATAGACGTTGATGGTTTTGACCCTGCACATATGCCCGGAACTGGTACTGCAGTGCCAGGAGGACTTGAATGGTGGTATGGGGTGGAACTTATCGAAAAAGTAATTAAGGGAAAAGAACTCGTTGGTGCTGATATTGTAGAAGTCTCTCCGATGCGCGATTCAATTCTCACAGAATACGGCGCAGCCCAACTCTGTTACTCTATGATTGCTCATAAGTTTAGAGATAAATTAAAATAATAAATTAAAACCCTCACCTTTGGTGAGGGTTTTAATTTGCCATATTTAAATAAATATGTTATAGTTTAAAAAAAACAAAAAAATAAATACGAGCATGAAAAAATTAATTTTTCTTTTAATTACAGCATTTGGAACACTAGTAACCAAAGCCCAGGCTACAAATCAATCAGAGGATTCAGTAATGGTTGATAGCTTCGCTTATTACTTACTACCTAAAACAATCAAAGGAGGACAAGAAGCATTCTATAAATACGATGCAGCCGGTCGTATTACATGGGCTACTTACCCCACAGAAGGAAGAGTGAGCTTCCAGCACTACACCTATGACAGAAACAGCAATATTCTGACAGAAACCCAAGGTACTTGCACATTGCGAGGTAAGCATTGGTATCTTGTTTGCCCTGCAAATAAGAAAAAAGAGTGGGAGAATATAATTAAAGAATTAACAGAAAAAGTTCGTCATTAAAAAAAATTTAAATTATAAAAAAATCCCTTACATTATTATTGTAAGGGATTTTTTACTATGCTGTATATTTTTCTATTAGTTTATTTGCTTCTTGTGGATTCGCTTTGCATTCTAGAAGTGCAGTAATTATAAGTGGAGCGACGATTGTGGCATCAGATTCAACTACAAACATTGGAGTATCTTTTGTAAGTTTATCCCAAGTAATCTTTTCATTCGGAGTCGCACCTGAGTATGATCCATATGAAGTTGTTGAATCAGAGATTTGGCAGAAGTATGCCCATGGTTTTGCTTCTTGTTCCATATCGTATTTAAGTGATGGTACTACGCAGATTGGGAAATCTCCGGCAATACCTC
>CAZMDL010000066.1:0-3253 GCA_964565285.1 uncultured Candidatus Saccharibacteria bacterium | reverse complement strand
ATAAATATCAATGTAAAAATTTTCGTCTAGATTTTTTTGAATAAACTCGTTTATATTATTAAAGAACCACCATAATTCAAACTCGTAGTTTTTCATTTTCAAATTATGAATGTGATGGTATCTCAAACATTCCTTTAGTCCAATTATTTCTCGTATTACGTTTATGTAGGGTTTTATAACGTTGTATTTTGTACCATAAGGATTACTTTCTGAATACCATAAAGCGTCCGTGTCAAAATGTTCTGGTTTTGGAAAAGGAAAATCTTCAGGAAATTCCCAAGAATTGAAGGTGTCAAACCACTCAGCCAGTTTATTAATTTCATATTGCCTCAGTTGTTTTTCTATGTGGTTCATAAAATCTACCTTTTATTCATCCTCTTCGATTACCATATGTTCTTCGCACTCGCCACACATAAGTTTAGCTGTTTTCTTTGCCCACGCTGAAGTGTGACATGACGGGCATGAAAACTTCTCTCGCGTTTTCTTTCGTTCTTTTATTTCTTTTGTTTCTACAACACTGTTCCAGTTTAACTTAGAACCACTCAAAAGAAATGCTCCAGCCACCTTCTCGAATTTACCACCCTCAATTATATAATGAGACATTCGCTGACCAGTAGTTTTACCTCCAACCTCCCCTGTTGAAGAAACCTGAAGACCTACTTCTGACATTAAAATAGCAAACTCTTTATCATGATAACCTCTACGCGGAGGATTGCCAAAAAAGAATTGCTGTACATGACACATCTCATGGAGTAACGTGGACAAAATATCAATATCTTCTCTGTCATTGAAGCTGTCTGGATTGAGGGATATTTCAGACACTCGTTGTTTTCCATCCCTGCTTTCAAATTTCTCATGATGATAGTAACCGTATGTTCGGGCTTTTCTATTTAAGGTAATTAGACAATCAGGAAGTTTATTATCAAAAAGATGTTTGTTAAAATACTGATAAGCATCGTCTAAATTTTTGTATTGTTTTTCTGTAATCACGTTTATCTCCTGTTTTGTACAACACAATAAGTATAACACAAAACCCCCAATTTGTCAAGAGTTTTGTGTTATAGTCTTTTCTAAACAATCAATTGCTTCTGTAATTGTTTTTACTTTTCTTAAGTCAATTTCAACATATGTACCGTTCATCTTAGCAAACTTCTTTTTCAAACCATCTTTTTTCTTTTGATATTTAAATTCCTCTTCTGGTGTTGTTCCATTAATCTCAGATTGAAATCTATGCCAATCGTGGATTTTATAATGTTGTTTCCCGTGAATTTCTATATAAATACCATTTATTTCTAACTTTTCTCCCTTGAAAATATAAATGTCATATGGTAAAAAGTAGTTGGTTTCTGGATTTTTAAATATTTTATATTCGCTTTTAGCGTTATATTTTTTTAGAATGTAAGACTTTAATTCTGTAGCAATAAATGACTCTTTTTTTAATTCTGAACACACTCCGCAAGCACTACCTCTTGTCCTGCTTCCTATCGACGAGAAGTAAGAATGCCCGTTTGGACATAACCACCACGCTTTTTTATCAGAACCATATGAAACATCGTTTGGAGTCTGGTTTTTATTTTTAGTTGGATGCCACTCAAACGCAATCTCTGGATGTGTAATAGATAGTCTGTTTTTATTTGTAACAACTTTTCCCGCGCAAGCTGGACACGATCCGCCCCTTGTTCTATCAGAAATTCTAGCAATCCATTCTTCTTCCTTTCCGTAATTACAATTAGTGCAAATCCAATATATTCTTTTCCCAGAACTAATAGTGACTTTTTCAGGAGATATTGTATTTAACTCAAAATTCCATTCCTGCACTAAATCTGGTCTCAGGTATGCTAAATTATTTTTACTTCCAACTTGTTTCCCAGAGCAATATCGACAACCATAACCGTTGTAAACAGAGTTCCAATTTGAGTAAAACGTTTCATTACACTTTGGCTTCTTACATTTTAACGCTAGTTTATCTAATGCCCCGCTATAAACGTTATTTTCAAGTAATTCAAATGTTTTCTTATTTAGTTTACACCATTTAGATATATTTTCTAAAGTAAACGGGTTTCTTTTATTTATAAAACTTATTTTCTTTCCTTTTGAAATATCGCTTAAACAAATGTCATATTTATATCGGTTTTTATCAGAAATTAAAACTCTAGTTTTATTCCATTTTCCGATATACCTACTTATATAAACATATCCTTTACTTTCAACAATCTTTCTAATTTCTGTTTCTGAAAATAGTTTTCCGCTTGTCAAAATCTACCGTCCTTAGGATTCTTTCTTTTGGTAAATTAATATTCTTTTAAATCTGAATGTTCCTCTTTTATATTCTTTTGATGTTTTGTTTATGATATACTTTATATAATATTTTTTAAAAACCCACATTTTAGAAACATCCAATGCAAATTTATACGTCGGACTTGTTGTAAACTCAACAATCACTTTTCCTTCTTTAGTTTTCCCTTTTTTATAGTCCACAAGATAATCATTTTCATTATCGCTAAATAAGTATTCTGGATAGGGGACACCTATTAATGTTCGATAAAATAACTCTTTTATGAATATTGAAACTTTATTGTTTACAATAAAATTTTCAAATCTGTTGTATTTATTTACATAATAAATAACTTTTTTCTCTACTACAAGCATTTCGTCACTAGATAAAAACTTCTTACCTTTAGACTTTCTGGCTTCATTCGCTACACCGATTACCCCCATTACAATTTGCACATGATTATTCGAGAGCATTTATTTTCCTTTCGTTCTTACAATTTGATTTAAAACATCGCTATAAGAATAATTTAAATCTTCAATGATTTCTTCTTTGGTGGATGTATCCATGTATTCTAGTGATATTATGTGAAGTTTCTCTTTAGATATATATTCTCTCGCTTCTTTTAGTATTTGTAGCCAAGTTTTGTTTATACATAAAGAACTTACCCCGTACTCAACATATTCTTCTTTTTCATAAAGTTTAAATGCATGTTTATAAGCGTCGTCTTTTTTCTTAAAAAATGGAGATTTACCGAAATACTCTACTATTCTAGACGCAACGGGAGATGGAGATTGACCATCTATGTGACTCCACCAAATATTGTCTGGGGCAGACATGTATTTAATTCTATATTGGTCTTTTAGTTCTAGAACATATATAACGTTATCCGCTGACATTATCTTCGCTGTCCTTTTCTTGTTGTTTAGCAAACTTATTTTTTGGTTCTTGCCACTTAACCATTATACCGCCTTTAAGTAG
>CAZMDL010000065.1:0-20156 GCA_964565285.1 uncultured Candidatus Saccharibacteria bacterium | reverse complement strand
AAGCCAGCTTCAAGATTAGGAATCGTTTGAGAAACCTGAGAGATGATCAGGTTGATAGGCGCTAGGTGTACGCACAGTAATGTGTTTAGCCGAGGCGTACTAATTGTTCGATTCCTATTAGGAAATTTGAAAATCACAATTGCATGTGTAAAAGATTAAGTATAAAATACAAAAAAATACCGCCGAGCTTTGTGCTTGCATGAAGCTCTGTTGAATTTTTTGTTCTGGTGATTTGGCAATGGTGTTACACCCGATTACATTCCGAACTCGGAAGTTAAGCCCATCTGCGCCGATGATACTATTATGGAAAAGTAGGTTGTCGCCAGAACAAAGAATTTAACTAAAATAAAAACTGTTACAAGAATGTAGCGGTTTTTATTTTTGCCATACTATTGTATGGCGACAATCGTAGAAATTAGAAGTAGGTTTACACGGATAATTTTCTGCTGAAAATTTCCGCGACCCCGCCTCGTGCCGACGCACTCCGGCCTTGCAGTCGGGTCCCTTTCCCGACTTCACACCAGAACAAAGAATTTAACTCATAAAAAACTACACATGCAATTGTGTGGTTTTTTTGTTATGATAGATGCATATGTCATGGGCTTCACGAAGACAATTTACATATTTAGGGGGTGTCTTGCTTTTTATAGCAGGAATACTTTTTTTATATTTGTATCCTAAATTTCACGTTGCTCCTACTTGTACAGACAATAAAAAAAATGGCACAGAGCTCGGAGTGGATTGTGGGGGAGTATGCTCTCAGTTTTGCTCATTTCAAGTTAGTACTCCGGTGGTTTTGTGGAGTCGTGCATTTCTTGTGAGTGGTAATACTTATAATCTAATGGCTTATGTAGAGAATCAAAATAAAAATGCTGCAGCTAAATATGCTACATATGAATTTAGAATTTATGATACCGACAATAAATTAATTGGTAGAAGAGAAGGTGTTACTTTTATACCACCAAATACAAGATTCCCTGTATTTGAATCTCGTTTTGAATCTGGTACTAGTATCCCTAAAAACGTAACATTTAGTTTTACAAATCAAATCATTTGGGTTAAAAAAGATCCTATTAATACAGAAGTTCCTATAACTGTAGATCGTATTGTTCTTGGTGATAGTACTAGTAGTCCTTCACTTTTTGCTCGTGTTACTAATGATTCAATATTAGATTTACCACCATTTGATTTTTTTGTTATTTTGTATGACGATTTGCACAATGCTATTGCTGTAAGTAAAACTCATAGAGAAGGATTGAAGAGTAGTGAATCTGCTAATTTAAGCTTTACTTGGCCTCAAGCTTTTTCTTCTACTCCTGTAGTAAAAGAAGTTATTCCTTCTATTAATCCATTTTTTATAAATCAATAATATGAATCGTTTACGTAATGTTGATTGGGCACTAGTACTTTTTATTCTACCGGTTTTGGGTGCGGGGTTATCTACAATGAGTTCTTTTACTGGTGATACAAATTATTTTTCTCACCAGCTTCTTTGGATTTTAATTTCTTTTAGTGTTTTTTTTATATTTTCTTTTATTGATTTTAGGTTTCTAAAAAGGACAGAGGTTCTGGTGGCTTTATTTCTTTTTTTCTCTTTTCTTTTAGTACTTCTTTTCTTGGCGGGTCATACTTCAAACGGAGCTAAGTCTTGGTTTTCTTTGGGTGGGGTTTCTATACAACCTTCAGATATGATGAAGCTTGTTGTTATATTGATACTTTCAAAATATTTTTCACGGCGTCATGTTGAGATTCGTAATATTAAACACATTTTTATTTCAGGATTATATGCATTGATTCCTTTTCTTTTGGTTTTCTTTCAGCCAGATTTTGGAAGTGCAATGATTATCTTTTTAATATGGTTTGGTATGACACTTGTATCAGGTATTTCTAAAAGACATCTTCTTGTTGTTATCGGTATAGGGGCTGTGGCATTCATAGGACTTTGGTTTTTTGTTTTTCATCCTTACCAAAAGGCACGTATTATGAATTTTATTGATCCACTTTCTGATGTTCATGGCACTGGATATAATGTGTATCAATCTACTATTGCTGTAGGCTCTGGACAATTATTTGGTAAGGGGGTTGGTTTTGGTACACAATCTAGATTAAATTTTTTGCCAGAATATCAAACTGATTTTATTTTTGCTGCCTTTGCTGAAGAATGGGGTTTTGTAGGTTCTTTACTTCTTTTTATTTTACTGGGATTAATTATTTGGCGAATTTTACACAATACAATGCTAGGTGCGAGTAATTTTGAAATATTATATGGTATGGGGCTTTCAATATTTTTTATGAGTCATTTTATTATTAATATTGGAATGAATATTGGTATAATGCCAGTTACGGGGATTACCTTACCTTTAATGAGTTATGGAGGTTCTCATCTGCTTACAGAATTTATGGGCCTTGGTATATTAATGGGAATGCGTAATTATTCTCGTATTGCACATAAGGATGATATGCGTAATCAATTTTTAGGAATATGAATATGGAAACAAAAATAATTGACGGAAGAAAAATAAGAGATGAATTGCTTTCTAAAATAAAAGAACGTGTAGCTTCATTATCTTTTGTGCCTGTTTTTTGTGATGTCTTGGTGGGGGATGATAAGGTGTCTTTGCAATACGTAGAAATGAAGGCAAAGACAGCCCTCTCTGTGGGTATTAATTTTCATCACGCTAAGTTTAACAAAGATATATCAAGTGATGATTTAAAAAAAGAAATTGAGATTATAAATAATATTGAGAATATGTGTGGTTTGATTGTACAATTACCTTTACCTAAATCAATAGATAAGCAGAGTGTGTGTGACGCTATTGTAAAAGAAATTGATGTAGATTTTTTAAGTAATCAAGCTTCTTTAGATTTTTATTCTGGTGTTTCTAAGATTGGTTTTCCTACTGCAATTTCTTGCGTGTATATGCTTGATTATTTAGGTCTTGATTTATCAAATAAAAATATAGTTGTACTCGGGCAAGGTGAACTTGTGGGGAAGCCAGTGTCTTATATTTTAGAGTCTCGGGGTTTTGTTGTTCATAGAGTTACAAGTCTTACAGAAGATAAAGAGCAAATAATAAAAAATGCTGATGTTATTATTTCTGGTATGGGTAATGGTAAATATATTACTGGTTCTATGATTAAAGAAGGTGTAGTGATTATTGATGCTGGTACTTCTGAATCAAATAGTAGTATTGTGGGTGATGTTGATTTTGATTCTGTAGTAGGGAAGGCAAGGTATGTTTCTCCTGTGCCGGGGGGTGTAGGTCCGGTTACTATTGCTATGTTATTATTAAACGTATTAACCGTAGCAGAAAATAAATAATATGAATATCACAATTTTTTATCTTTTACATAATTTATTATACCAATCTAATTTTTTAGATAGCTTTATTTATTTTTGTGCTGTACCTCTTATTTATTTTTCTATTTTTTTGGGTTTTGTTTTTATGCTCATTCATCATGATGTAGTGAAATCCAAAAATCCATTTGCATCATTTATCCAAAAATGGAAAGAAACAACTCATATTTTATATGCAGGAGTTAGTGCTTGGATTTTAGCAGAGATTTTAAAATATTTTATTCATACACCTCGACCTTTTGAAATACTATCAGGAATAAAACCCTTGTTTGTTCATGGAGGAATGGACTCTTTTCCGTCAGGTCATGCGACGGTAATGGGGGCTTTGGCCTTTTCTGTATTATTTGCCCATAAAAAAGTTGGTTACTTTTTTGTAGTTTTGGCACTTCTTGTAGGTATGGCTCGTGTAGCCTCTGGAGTTCATTTCCCTATAGATATTTTGGGTGGATATGTGCTAGGTTGTCTAGTTGCATATTTCACAAAAAGGCTATAAAATAGGCATATTATGTGGAAAACAAGAATTACAGCGTTAGTTATTCTCCTTATAGGAGTGGGGGTTGGTTTTTTTGTTTATACTTCACAAATGGCTCACATAAAGGCTGTTTCTGGAGGTAAGCAAACATTTATTTCTAAATATCCATTTAAGCTCGGACTTGATCTTTCAGGCGGAACTCATCTTGTATACCATGCTGATGTTTCAAAAGTTAAGACTACTGAAATCAAGGACGCAATGAACGCACTTCGTGATGTTATCGAACGACGTGTAAACACATTTGGTGTGTCAGAACCAGTTGTTGCAGTTCAAGACGGAGGTTTTTCAAATTCTGGAGAAGAAAGATTAATAGTAGATCTTCCAGGAGTAACTGATGTTTCAAAAGCAGTTGCTATGATCGGTCAGACTCCTTTACTAGAATTTCGTACTGAGAATACTATAAAAAGTAAAACACAAGCACTTACTATAGATAAGAACGGTGTAGCTAGTATTGATTTAAATTCACAATATGTTAATACAGAACTTACTGGACGTTACTTAGATAAAGCTATTTTAGAATTTGATCAAAATACTGGAGAGCCTCATGTGTCATTACAATTCAATGATACAGGTTCACAACTTTTTGAAAAAATTACTCGTGAGAATGTAGGGAAGACAGTTGCTATCTTTTTAGATGGACAACCTATTTCTACCCCAGTTGTGCGTGAAGCAATTTCTGGGGGTAAGGCTGTTATCTCTGGTAATTTTACTGCAACAGAAGCAAAGACTCTTGTAGGTCGTTTAAATTCTGGTGCACTTCCTGTGCCTATTGATTTGATTTCAACAGAGACAATTGGCCCATCACTTGGTGCTCAGGCAGTAGATGCTGGTGTGAAGGCAAGTATCGTTGGATTTCTTGTTATCGCACTATTCTTAATTCTTTGGTATAGACTTCCGGGTATGATAGCTGTTCTAGCTCTTGGAATTTATGGTGCATTTATGCTTGCTTTATTTAAATTAATTCCTGTTACGCTTACTGCTGCTGGTATTGCTGGATTTATAATTTCTATTGGTATTGCTGTGGATGCAAACGTTCTTATATTTGAGCGTATTAAAGAAGAAATAAAGAATGGAAGAAACGTAAGTGAAGCAATTAAAAATGGATTCTCTCGTGCATGGTTCTCTATTCGTGATTCAAATACTTCAAGTATAATTACTGCAATTATTTTGTTTTGGTTTGGAACTTCTTTGATTAAAGGCTTTGCACTTACATTCCTAATTGGTGTTATTGTTTCTATGGTATCTGCAATTTCTATTAGTCGTATATTCCTGTTTGCATTAAACATTACAAAAACAACAAACTTTACTAAGTTCTTGTTTGGGTCGGGATTTAAATTAAATAATAAAAAGAATTAATTATGTTTATCGTTAAATACAGAAAAATATTTGTTTCAATCTCGGCTTTCTTGGTAACTCTTTCTGTTGCCTCAATTATAATTTTTGGTTTAAATTTTGGTATAGATTTTAAAGGTGGGGCATTACTTGAGGTTACATATAAAGAAGGACGCCCAGAGCAAAGTGTACTAGTTTCAGAAGTAAATTCAGTTGGTTTAAATGATGCACTTATTCAGCCAACAGGTACAGATGGTTATAGTATAAAGACTCGTTCTTTGACTGAAGCTGAACGTAATTCTCTATTATCTGCACTCGGACCACTTGCACAAGAAAAGAGTTTTACTTCTATCGGGCCTTCTGTGGGAGCAGAACTTGTGCGTAAGTCTATTATTTCATTTATTCTTGTGTCTCTAGGAATTATTTTCTTTATTGCTTTTTCTTTCCGTAAGGTTTCAAAGCCCGTATCTTCTTGGAAGTATGGTTTGATTGCAATCGGAACATTGATTCATGATATATTGATTCCAGTTGGGGTGTTTGTTATCTTGAGTAAGACACTTGGAACTGAAGTTGATACATTGTTTGTGGTTGCTATTCTAACTATTTTAGGTCTTTCAGTTTCTGATACTATTGTGGTGTTTGATCGTATTCGTGAAAATATCCGTATCGGGCACTTTAAAACTTTTGAAGAAACTGTAGGTAAGAGTCTTGAGCAAGTGTATACTCGTTCTATAATGACTTCACTTACTGTTATTATTGCATTACTATCACTTGCAATATTTGGACCAAGTACTACTCGTACATTTGCATTTATGCTTACGGCTGGAATGTTCTTTGGAACATATTCATCTATATTCCTAGCAAGTCCTTTGCTTGTAATGCTAAATAAAAACGTAAAATAGTCTAATTTTAAACAAAAAATATCCTAGTTCTCTAGGGTATTTTTTGTTATAATAGCTATATATGAGTCACAATTTTATAAATAAACACACTGCATGGGGGATACTGATTGTTATTATTGGTTGTTTTATGGCTGGATATTATGTAGGGAAAAATCATACTTATACTCGAAGTATGAATGTTAATTATCAGGTAAATAAATAAATTTTATGTATATTGCTTTAGGGATTTTTATTGCATTTGTTTTATACGTTGTTTTTAATTTTAATAGTTTTGTTCGCGGAAGAAATCGTGCCGAAGAAGCATGGGCGGATATTGAGGTTCAGCTAAAGCGTCGTTATGATTTGATTCCAAATTTAGTTAATACAGTAAAGGGTTATGCTACTCATGAAAGTACAGCATTTGAAAAGGTGACCGAAGCTCGTGCACAAGCAATGGGAGCTAAGACCATGAGTGATCATCAATCTTCTGAAAAAGTTTTGGGTTCTGCAATTAGTGGAATCTTTGGTATCGCAGAGGCATATCCAGAACTGAAGGCAAATACTAACTTCATGGAACTTCAACGCGAGCTTTCAGATACAGAGAACAAGATTCAAGCTGCTCGAAGATTTTATAATGGTATGGTTCGTGATTTTAATACTTCACTACAAGTATTTCCTGGAAATATATTTTCAAAAATGTTTTCTTTTACTAAAAAAGAATTCTTTGATATCGATGATAATGGTCCAGAAAGTAAGCCAGTAGAGGTTAAATTCTAATATTTAATTTATGAAAAATAAAATTTTTATTAGTGGTCTTGTATTGTTTGCACTCATTTGTGGTATATATTTTTTCATTCAAAATCGTGCAAATAATATTAAAAGAATTGCTAATGAAATGGAGGCTGAAAGATTGAAGACATGTGTTATTTCTGGTGCTAAAGAAAATTTAACTGAAATTTCTATTAAGCCATGCGACGCTTTAAATATGTCGGTTACTATTACTGGAAAGCTGAAAGGAAATTATTTTTTTGAGGGTAGTGCCCCTATACGCTTAGAAGATGAAAAGGGTAATGTATTATTACGAACACACCTTAATGCTACTACAGAGTGGATGACAACTGGTGATGTTTCGTTTAATATTACTATTGATAGTAATAAGCTTCCTGGAGGAATGGCAAACTTAATTATTGAACGCGATGATCCTTCTGGTGAAAGTAAAAATTTAATGCCTATTAAAATTCCAATTTTTATTGATTAATAAATATATGTCAACAATATACACACAACAAGCAAGTAATAATAGAAAGACATGGTTACTCATGAGCTTGTTTTTTGGCATTGTGATTGCTCTTGGATTTGTTTTTTCTCAAATATATGGCAATCCAAATATCCTTTATATTTTTGTACTTTTTTCAGTAATTATGAATATTGTTGGGTATTGGTATTCTGATAAAATTGCACTTTCTATTGCTGGAGCAAAGCCTGCAACACGCGCGGAGTATTTTGATTTATATACGACGGTAGAAAATCTTGCCATAACAGCAGGGCTCCCGATGCGGAAAGTTTATATTATTGAAGATAATGCACCGAATGCTTTTGCTACAGGGCGCGACAAGAATCATGCTGTTGTGGCATGTACAACTGGACTACTTGCAATCATGAATAAAACTGAGCTTGAAGGAGTGATTGCACATGAACTTTCACATATTGGAAATAAAGATATGCTTGTATCTACGGTTGCAGTTGTGCTTGTTGGCTTTGTATCTATTATTTCTGATATGTTACTTAGAATGTCTTTTTTTGGTGGGCGTGATCGTGACCGCGAAGGTGGAGGATTAATAATGATTATTGGTCTGGTTTTATCTATTCTTGCACCAATTTTTGCCACACTTATACAGCTTTCAATCTCTCGTAAGCGTGAGTACCTTGCTGATGCGTCTGGAGCTTTGCTTACTCGTTATCCTGAAGGTTTAGCAAGTGCACTTGAGAAATTGCGTGATTACAATAAGCCAATGTCGCATCAGTCAACAGCTATTGCCCATTTATATATATCAAATCCTTTTGGTGATAAAAATAATTTTGGTAAAAAGGTTGGAAGTTTGTTCTCGACACATCCACCGCTTGAAGACCGTATACAAAAACTTCGCCTAATGTAAATTCTAATGATTAACTCAATTTTAAAATATTTTATTTCAAAACGAGTTCATAGAATATATGATGTTTATAGTGATTTAAAAAAAGTTCAAGAAGAACAATTATTTTCTATTTTAACAACTTCCGAAAAAACAGTTTTTGGTAAAGAGTATGATTTTGAAAATATAAAAACTATAAAAGATTTTCAGAGTAAAGTGCCACTACATACTTATGAATCTATATTTCCTTATATAGAAAAAATGCTAGAAGGGCAGGAGAGTGTTTTATATCCTGGTCTTGTAAAATGGTTTTCAAAATCTTCTGGTACTACAAATGCGAAAAGTAAATATATTCCAGTTTCTGATAAGGCTCTCGTTGACTGCCATTTTAAGGGTGGGGAAGATGAGCTTTCTTTGTATTTAAAAGCTGTTCCTGAAAGTGAACTATTTAAAGGAAAAATTTTATGCGTTGGTGGAAGTTTTAGTAAGAGTACAAAACATCCAGATATTTTTATTGGGGATGTTTCTGCTGTAACAATGAAAGAGCTTCCTTTATGGGCAGAATATTTTCGCACACCGAGTTTAAATACTGCATTAATGAGTGAATGGGAATCTAAGCTCGATCAAATGGCATTAGAGAGTATGAATGAAAATGTAACTGGTATTGCAGGGGTGCCAACTTGGACTATTGTTTTAATAAAAAAGATTTTAGAAAAAACTGGTAAAGAGAATATACTTGAAGTTTGGCCAAACCTAGAGGTGTTTTTTCATGGAGCTGTGTCTTTTGATCCATACAGGCATTTATTTAAAGAATTAATTCCTAAAGATAATATGCATTATATGGAAGCTTATAATGCATCAGAAGGTTTCTTTGCTATTCAAGATGATTTAAGTAAAGATAATGAAATGTTGCTAATGCCTGACTATGGAATTTTTTATGAATTTGTGCCGGTTACAGATCCTGATAAAAGTCATCCTGTGGCATATACGATGCTTGATGTAAAAATTGGCAAAAATTATGCGATGATTATTTCTACTAATGGAGGATTGTTCCGTTATGTTATTGGGGACACTGTTATGTTTACTTCACTTTTTCCTCATAGAATAAAAATAACTGGGCGTACTAAACATTATTTAAATACTTTCGGTGAGGAGCTCGTTGTTCACAATGCTGATACTGCAATTCTCCAAGCTTGCTTGGCGACAGGTGCAAAAATCGTTGACTATACAGCTGGTCCTATTTTTATGACAGATGATTCTCGAGGTGGGCATGAATGGATTATTGAATTTTCTACTTTGCCTATTAGCCCTAGTTTATTTATTTTTGAGTTGGATAAAAATCTAAAAATGATTAATTCTGATTATGATGCAAAAAGATATAAAAACATTGCATTACAAGAGCCTGTATTAAAAATTGCACCTGAGGGTACTTTCCATAAATGGATGAAAGAAAAAAATAAACTTGGTGGTCAAAATAAAGTTCCACGCCTATCAAACACTCGTGAGTTTTTGTATGAATTAAATAATTTAATTTAAAATTTTACTTTGTAAAATTTCTCCTGCGGAGAGGGAGGGATTTGAACCCTCGAAGGCTGTAACACCTTGCTACCTTTCCAAGGTAGTGCACTAGACCACTATGCGACCTCTCCCTAAACTCCCCCAGCTGTTTAGGCTGGGGGAGTTTGTGTGGAGATATTAATAACAAATCCACACTATGAAAAGAACATCTGCACACATCATACTAAATAGATAGTTTTTTACCAAGTCTTGGGGTAGTTAAATATGTGGTATTATGAGTAAATTATGGTAAATAAGAAGAAAATTTTAATATTAGGTGGTGGATTTGGTGGATTATATACCTATCTATCTTTAAGAAAAGAATTTAAGTCATGTGATATAGACGTGACCATAGTAAACCGTACCAATTATTTTCTTTTTACCCCTATGCTTCATGAGGTGGCAACTGGTGGGCTTTCTCATCACCAGGTTGTGGAATCTATACGCCAGTTTATTTATAAAACCGACACAAAGCTTGTAGTATCAGAAATTGTTTCTGTGAATCTTGAAGATAAAAAAGTTCACACAAAAGACGGGGATTTACCTTATGACTTTTTAGTTATTTCTCTTGGTTCATCAACTAATTTTTTTAATACAAAAGGAGCAGAAGAGAATTCTTTTATTTTGAAAGACCTTTCTAGTGCAATAAATATTCGTAAAAATTTTATAGAAGTTTTTGAGAAAGCGAGTCTTATGGAAAATTCTGAGGAAAGAAAAAAAGAATTATCTTTTGGTATTGTGGGGGGTGGTCCTACAGGAGTAGAACTTGTATCAGAAACTGCTGAGTTATTTCTAGATACTTTTTCAAAGTATTATAAAAATGCAATTTGTAAAAATGATGTTAGTTTATATCTTATAAATAGTGGTCCTGAATTACTTGCTCCTTTTGATTCTGTATTGCGTAAGAAGGCATTAAAAATTTTAGAGAAAAAAGGAGTGAAGGTACTTTTAAATACTAGGGTTAAAGAAGTCAAAGAAGACAGTATTGTATTTTCTGATGATACTGCTCTTCCTGTTAAGCATGTGGTATGGACTGCTGGAGTCAAACCAAATACTCCAGAATTTACCTCTCCAGTTTTACTTGATAAGAGTGGAAGAATTGTTGTTGATGAATTCTTGCAAATGAAAGATCATAAAGAGGTGTATGCTTTGGGTGATGTGGCAAGTGTTCTTGATAAAAATGGCATACCATTTCCAATGCTTGCACAAGTAGCACTTAAAGAAGCGCGTATAGTAGGTAAAAATATTAAAAGAGATTTATCTGGCAAAGAATTAATTCCTTTTTCTTATGTTTCAAAAGGAGAATTAGTTTCTTTGGGTCGTTTTCAAGCTGTTGCAAATATTTGGGGGTTAAAATTTACTGGAGTATTTGCTTGGTTTTTGTGGCGTACTGTATATCTTTTTAAATTTATTTCTAATTCTAAGAAATTTAAGATTGCTATGGATTGGGCTTTAAATATTTTTTATCCACGTGATATAACAAAATCATAATATGGCACACCAAGGAAATGCATGGGATAGGGAATATCGTGAATCTAAGCTTGTTACTAATGACAGTAAGCCCCAAGCTGATACTTTGCGTTTTTTAAAGTTTCTAAAAAAGGAAGAAAAGTATATTGTTTCCAATAGGTCTGTGTTGGATATTGGTTGTGGTACAGGGCGAAATGCTAATTACTTAGCAGAACTTGGTAATAAAGTTTATGGTATAGAAATTTCTAAAACAGCGATTAATCTTGCTCGCTCCCGTGCTTTAGAGCTTGGAGTTTCAGTGGAATATATTTTGGGTGATATTGGGCAAACCTATCCTTTACTTGATAAAAGCATAGATATTATTTTAGATGTTACTAGTTCTAATTCACTTAATGAAAAAGGACGACTAATTTATTTATCTGAATGCGAACGCATCTTGAAAAAAGGTGGATACATGTTTGTAAGAGCTTTGTGTAAAGATGGAAATGATAATGTAAAAAATTTATTAAAGAATAGTCCTGGCGGTGAATATGATACGTATTTTCTAAAAGAGCTTGGTATTGTAGAGAGAGTTTTTTCAAAATCTGATATTGTTGATCTATATAGTAGATATTTTAAAATCATTGAAATTACTAAAAAAACTTCATATACAAGGATGAATAATAGGGTATATAAGCGTGATTTTTGGCTTTTGTATATGACAACTAAATGATATAATAGCTTTAATATTAAATAATTATAAGTTAAATATAAAAATATATGTGTAAATCTTTTATGTGTGGTTGCGGTGTCAAAAAATGGTGTACTTCTGATGTAGGTCTTTTGATTTTACGTCTTGCTTTGGGTGCTATCTTTGTTGTTCATGGTTCTATGAAATTTATGGCAATTGATCAAACAAAAAGTTTGTTTATGATGTTCCATATTCCTGTATTTTTAGTTTATGTTGTAGCATTCATAGAATTGGTTGCTGGTTTATCAATGATACTTGGAATTTTTACTTTCATTTCTGGTGTACTTTTAGCACTTGTAATGGTTGGAGCTGTGGTAATGATTAAGAGTAAGCTTCCTATTTCAATGTCTGAGATAGATCTTATGGCTTTTGCTTCTGCTCTTGCTTTGGCATTTGTTGGTCCTGGTAAATATTCAATTACAAAATTCTGTAAATGTGGTGGTGCTTGTATAATGTGCAAATGTAATAGTGTAAATGCTTGCGCTGGTATTTGTTCTTGTGAAAAAAAAGAGGAAGTAGCTAAAGAGGAATCTCATAACTAAGTAATACAAAATCCCTCGCATTTGCGGGGGATTTTGTATATTATTTAAAATAATGGCACAGATAAAAACAAAAGAGCAAATAGAAAAAATTACAAAAGCATGCAAGATTACGGATGCTATTTTTACGATAATTGTTAAAAAAATACAGAAAGAAAAAGGAGTAATTACCGAAATTGCTCTTCGTGATTTTATTTTATCTGAGATAAAAAATAAGGGAGTAAAGCCTAGCTTCCCACCTATTGTAACGAGTGGTCCTCGTGCGGGGAATGAAATACATCCACAGCCAACCAATAGCAAGCTTAAAGGTTTTGTTATTATTGATTTTGGTGTAATCTATGAAAAATATATGTCTGACATGACTCGCACTATTTATATAGGAGGTATTACTGAGAAAGAAAAAAATATTTATGAAAAAGTTTTAATTTGCCAAAAAGAATCTATATTAAAAGTTCGTGATGGTGTTTTATGTTCTGTCGTCGATCAGTTTTCAAGGGATTTACTTGGTGTTTATTCTAAGTATTTTATTCATATGTTGGGTCATGGGGTAGGAACTCGAATCCATGAAGAACCAAAGTTGTATTATAAATTAATTAAATCAAAATTTAAAAAAGATATGGTTGTGACTATTGAGCCTGGAGTTTATATAAAAAATAAATTAGGAATTCGTATAGAAGATACAATACTTGTTACTGATAAAAAGCCTGTCGTATTTACCAAATCAAATAAAAATTTAATTGTAATAAAATGAAAATAGGAATTTTTGATTCAGGTCTTGGTGGTTTATGGATACTCTCTCATTTAAAAAATTTACTTCCAGAGTATGATTATGTTTTTTTAGCTGACCAAGCTTATGTACCATATGGTAATAAAACCAAAGAAGAACTTTTTGAAAGAGCTACAAAAATTCTCAAGCAATTATATGAATTGGAATCTTGTAGTGTTGTATTGATAGCTTGTAATACTAACAGTACAAGTATTTACAATGAACTTAAAATTTGGGTAAAAGAAAATTATTCTAATAAAGAATTGTGGGGAATTGTAAAGCCTACGATAGAATCAATTCCAAAAGATTCAAATACTGTATTTTTTGGTACACATAGAACCATAGATTCTCATGTGTATAAGAATGAATTTAATTCTATTTCAAATGCTAATGTATTAGAGATAGAGTTACCCAAGCTTGCTTCAATGATTGAAGAGGGTGAGCCTTGTGAAGAGTATTTAAAATCTTTTAATAATAGTATTGATGATGATTGTGTTGGGGTTTTAGTCTGTACTCATTATGGTATTGTAAGAAGTGATTTTAAAAATGCATTTCCTAATATTAAAAAATGGATTTATCAGGAAGATATTATTCCAAATTATATAAAACAATATCTAGAAGAAAACCCTTCCAAAGAGGAAGGATTTTCAAGGAATAAAACAATAAAAATTTTAGTTACAAAAGAGAATTTAATTTTTAATAAATTTCTTTCTTTGTGGTTTGAAAAAGGTATAAAATCTAATTTTATTAATCTTTAATAATTATCTTTCGCCAATTTGCTGACGCCACATAGCATAGTACAAACCTTTTTCTTGTAGTAATTCTTGGTGTGTGCCTTGTTCGGCTACTTTACCTTTTTCTAATACATATATTTTATCTGCATGCATTACTGTAGATAATCTGTGTGCAATCAATACTGTTATATGTTCTTTTGCTTCCGATATATTTCTCATTGTTTTTGAGATCTCTTCTTCTGTAATGGAATCAAGAGCACTTGTTGCTTCGTCAAAAATAAGAAGTTGTGGGTTTCGAAGTAATGCACGAGCTATTGAAAGACGTTGTTTTTCTCCTCCTGAAACTTTCACCCCTCCTTCACCAATCATAGTATCAAGACCTTTGTTTGCGCGTGAAAGCAAGCTGTCACAAGCAGCTTTTTTCAGGCTACTTAGACACATTTCATCTGTTGCTTCGCTGTTTACAAATAATAGATTCTCGCGAATAGTTCCAGCAAATAATTGTGTATCTTGAGTTACAAATCCTATTTGTGACCGAATTTTTTCTAAATCTATGTTTTTGTGGTTTGTTTCATTATATAAAACCTCTCCAACAAGTGGGTGATAAAGTCCTACCAATATTTTGACTAATGTTGTTTTACCAGAACCAGATGGCCCTACAAATGCTATTGTTTGACCTTTATCTACATTAAATGATACTCCGTCTAATGCATTATTATTTCCTGAATTATGTTTAAAAATTACATTATTAAACCCAACTTTTTCTAATTTTTCTATTGATATTGGGTTTGTAGGTTTTCCTTCTTTTTTGCGATTCATTATGTCTTTAAAGTTTTCAAGTGAAGCCTGGCTTTCGCGATATGTACTTATTATATTTCCTAATTCTTGTAGTGGCCCAAATAAAAAGAAAGAATATATCCAAAGTGAGAAAAATTGCCCAAAAGAAATTTTATGTATAAAAATTAGATAGAGCATTATAAAAAGAATACTTGTGCGAATAAAATTCACCACTGTTCCTTGTACAAATGCTAGAGATCTTATGTATTTTACTTTTTTTAATTCAAGTTCAAGTATTTTACTTGTGGTGCCGTTTAGTCGATCAACTTCTTGTTTTTCAAGACCGAGTGATTTTACTAATTCAATATTACGTAATGATTCTGTGGTACTTCCTGCAAGTGCTGTTGTTTCTGCTACAATTATTTTTTGTACATTTTTTATTTTCTTTGAAAGTAAATAACTTACACCCCCAATAAGAGGAATAGTAATAAAATATAAAGGAGCAATTAACCAATAGGTTTGTATTGCATATATAATCACAAAAACAAAACCAACAAGTGAAGTAAAGAGTACATTTATAGATGCAATTACTAATTTTTCTACATCAATGCGTACCTTTTGAATTTTTCCTAATGTTTCTCCACTTCTTTCATCTTCAAACTGTTGGTAGGGTAGTGCAAGTGAATGTTCAATGCCATCAGCATACATTTTCGCTCCCATTCTTTGTGTTATGGTGTTTACATAATAATCTTGAAAATTCTTTGCTACGCGTGATACGAACGCTACACCTACTGCCATAAGAAGCAATGTACTAACTCCACGTATAAATTCTTTTAGTGTATAGGTATCAAATTTTGTAGCGTAATTATCTATGACATGGCGAAAGATTAACGGGTCTAAAAGTGAAAAAACCTGGTTTATTGTGGCTAGTATAAGAGCGAAGATAAGTAGCTTCCATTCTTTTTTTAAATATGAATATAATATTTGCATTGCTCTAGTATATAGTAATTTTCGTTTTATTTAAACATCAATGTATAATAAGAAAATGAATGATAATGTTTTTAAAGAAGCATATAATAAGCTTAATAAAGCTCAAAAAAAGGCTGTTGATACGATTGAAGGACCAGTGATGGTAGTAGCAGGCCCAGGGACAGGAAAGACGCAAGTGCTCACACTTCGAATTGCAAATATTTTAGACAAGACTGATATTGGTGCAAAAGGAATTTTGTGTCTTACGTTTACTCGCTCTGGAGTGACTGTAATGCGTGAGCGTTTAGAAAATTATATTGGAGCTCGAGCAAATGAGGTGGTTATTTCCACTTTTCATTCATTTGCAATTTCACTCATTGAAAAACATTTTGATGTGATTGGTTTTACAAAGGTACCAACACTTATTACCGATGATGAAGCAGTATTCCTCGTGGATGAAATTTTGCATGATAATGAATGGGAACATATTCGCCCACGAGCGAATCCGACAATGTATTTTACTGAGATCAAGCAACTCATTTCACTTCTTAAACGCGAGCGTATGTCTCCCGAAGAATTTCTTTCATTTGTAGAAAGTGATATTAAAAATTTACAGGAAGACCCTGAGAGTATTTCAACTCGCGGTGAATCTAAAGGTAAATTAAAGAAAGATATTGAACGTAAAATCGAATCACTTTCTCGTACGAAAGAAGTTGTAGAATTTTATCGTCTTTATGAAAAGAAGAAGTATGAAAATGGATTTATGGATTATGATGATGTGCTATCTTTCTCCGTGCGTATTGTAGAGGAATCTGAGGAAGCTCGTGCGGATATTTATGAAAACTATCAGTATGTACTTGTTGATGAACATCAAGATTCTTCGCTCGTGCAAAATAATTTTTTAAAGGCGGTTTGGGGTGAAATTGAATTGCCTAATATCTTTGTGGTGGGGGATGACCGTCAGCTTATTTACGGATTTGCTGGTGCATCACTATCGTACTTTGAGGAATTTTCCCATTATTTTGGAAAAGCAAAACAAATAATTCTTACAGAAAATTATCGCTCCACTTCACCCATTCTCGCACTTGCCGATGAACTTTTAGGGAGTATTATTACTAATGAAAAACTAAATAGTAATATAAAAGGTGATACAAAAATTGGACTCTATGAGTATGCATATCCTCGTGATGAAATCCTTGGTGCTGGACTTTATTTCAAAGATAAAATTAAGAATGGTGTACTCGAGAAAGAGTGCGCACTTCTTGTACCAAATAATTATCATGTGAGAAATGCCGTAACGATTTTAACACAAATGGGTTTAAGGGTATCTGCGTCGCAATCTGTTTCATTATTTAGTAAAGGTGAAAGCGAGAGTTTCCTACGAGTTCTTTCTATTGTGGCACATCCATTTAATGCGGTAGCTCTTTCGGAGACTTTGCTCGATAAAGTAAGTAGTGTGCCAGCATTGGAAGCACATACTTTTTTGCGTAATCATAAGCCGGATCGTCTTACACTTCTTGAACTTATACAAGATGGCAATGGTGATGGGTTGTTTGCGGGTGTTAGTGCAGTTGCAAAATGGGGTACTGTGCTTGAGGGGTGGATTCAAAAATTATCGCATGAAAAATTATCTCTAATTGTTTCTACTATAGGTAATGAGCTTTTAATAGAAAAATCAAAAAATTATGATGAGTTACTTTCGAACGTAGAAATTGTTCGTAGTTTTATACATACTGCACTATCGTATGAAGCCAAGCATGCTGGTGCTAAACTCTCAAACTTTCTATTGTATATTGAACGATTGCAATCATATGGAAATATAATTAAGCTAGCTACTCTTTCAGGTAATGATGGCATTCAAGTTATGACACTTCACCGCTCAAAAGCATTAGAATACAAAGCAGTATGGATAGCTCACATGAATGAAGAAACGCTCATGAGTGAAAAACGTTCTGCATTTACTTTGCCAGAAAAAGTAAAAGAAAAAATGCATGTAAAGACTTTTGAGAGTGCAAAACGAGAACTCTATGTGGCTATTACTCGTGCCAAAGAGGATTGTACTGTTTCATATGCAGAAGGGAATTATAATGGTGGGGATATGAAGCTTGCCGAGATTATCGAAGCACTATCTAAAGAGCATTTCGTAGAAAAAAGTAGTGATGATACTCAAGCAGAGATTCTTTCTCATGGGCCAGAGACATATACAAAAGTTGTGCCAAGAGAGGCAACTGATACAATGAGTGAACTTATTACTTTTGTAAAAAATAATTTTGAACAAACAAATGTGACTGTCACATTACTCAATAACTTTTTTGAATGTTCATGGAAATTGTACTTTAGAAATTTCTTGAAACTTCCAGAGGTAAAAGGCTCATCGCTCGCACTAGGTTCTACTGTGCATTCGACGATTGAATTTATTTTGAAAAATAAAAAAGTCCCAAGTAAAAAAGAATTACAGGAAAAAATTTTAATGGAACTTCAAAAAGAAGGAGTACAAAATGAAAACGATATAAAATCACTTTCTAAAGATGCAGAAAAAGCAGTGATGAATTGGGTAGAAAATTATTATAAAGATATTGCAAAAGATTATCAGTCAGAACGTTCTCTACAATTTCGTGACCCAGAATTTCCACAACTTAAAATGTATGGAAAACTAGATTTAACAGAAACATTTCCAAATGGAGATATTATTGTGACTGATTTTAAAACAGGGAAGCCAAAGACACAAAGTGAAATTGAGAAAGTAGAGGAAGGGCAACTCTCAGGATATATGCGCCAGCTTGCAATGTATTCATATCTTGTGGCGGGTGTAGAGAAGGTTAAAGAGGTTGCATTCTCTCGATTGATGTTCCTTGAAGCTCCGCATGGTGACAACAAGAATGCTCTGTATAGCACTCATATCGATATGGAGCAGATAGACCTCTTAAAACGTGATATAGCTCTTTATAATAATGCGCTAAAATCTGGAGAATGGGTAAAAAGACCTTGTAAATATAAGCCGTGGGGCGGAAATCGTGAAGAATGCCCATATTGTGCACTTGCTCAAAAGATTTTTTAAATATTGACAATTTGTAATATTGTGTGCTATAATAATAAAAATTTTAAAATATTAAGAATCTTATGTTAATGTCCGACATCGCCCCTAAACATGTAAGAACAATTGATTTTGTTATTACGAATGAATCTTTCAAAGCTCAAATTTTTTCTCATCAAATCAAAGAAGGTGGTGAAATTATTTTTACTATCGATTTACCACAAGTTAATCGTTTAAGAAAAAAATTTCAGATTAGAAATAAAAAAAGTGATGATGATTCACTATTATTAGTTAAAGTTGATAAAAATATTTCTAGTATAGGTCCTAAACTTATACATAAATTTTTTAATACTGATCCTAATAAGAAAACTGCAAAAATTGTATCATTAGATGATGCAGAAAAGATTTTGGATTTTTGGTTAAATTTAATCAAAGAGGAACTTAATAAATAATTAGTCCTTTATCTTATTTTAAAAAATCACAGCGTTTACGTTGTGATTTTTTTATTTTATACCATTGTCAAGCCAGCCGAGGTAATAGCCTAAAGTTATAAAAAATAGAGATAAAAGTATTATTGTTATAATGGTTTTTCTATTCATTTCTCTAGTATATCATTACATTGAAAAAAGCCTTTAAAAAGGGTATATTAGGAATATGGAAGAAACACAGAATACAAAAGGAATGCTTCACCCACTCACACTGCTTGCTGATGAGTCTTTTCTCGTGTTTACGAATCTCGGCTTTGAAATTGCACACGGTCCTGAACTTGAAACGACATGGTATAACTTTGACGCCCTTAATGTGCCAAAAGATCATCCGGCTCGTGATATGCAAGATACTTTTTATGTAAAAGGTTCTGATGCGGTGCTTCGTACTCATGCCACAAATTCAACTGCACACACATTAAAGAAAATGGCAGAAGATGGGCAGACAGAAGGCGCTTATATTTCTATTGGAAAAGTATTTCGTAATGAATCAACTGATGCCACACACGAAATGCAATTTTATCAGATTGATGGATGCATGATTGGTGAAAATATAAATCTCTCACATTTGAAAGGCGTGCTGACTGAATTCTATAAAAAAGTTTTGGGAGAAAATACGGAGATAGAATTTCGCCCGAGTTTCTTTCCGTTTACGGAGCCAAGTGTGGAAGTGCATGCAAAATTTAATGGGCGCTGGCTCGAGATGATGGGTGGGGGAATGATTCATCCAAATGTGCTTCGCAATGCAGGCCTTGATCCGGAAAAAGTGCAAGGCTTTGCTTTTGGTGGCGGGCTTGATCGCATCGCGATGATACGCTGGAATATTCCCGATGTGCGACTCTTTTACCAAGGCGATCTTC
>CAZMDL010000064.1:0-5209 GCA_964565285.1 uncultured Candidatus Saccharibacteria bacterium | reverse complement strand
CAAAACTACTACAGTAAGTACTAAGAGTGGTTCAATTTCCAATATTTTGGTACCTAAAGATAAAACAACACAGTACACATTGAAATGTACTGATGGTACAAATCAAGCGACCGCTTCAGCTTCTGTTACCGCCGACCCTCTTACTGCCGGGATTAGTTATGGTGGAAGTTGTATGCAATCTGGTGGCACAAAACCTTCTATTTCTTGGACAACAAATGATCCAAGTCCAGATTGTACTATTAATGCAACTCCTACTGGTGGTGGTTTTGGTGTAGGTAATTATTCTTTTAGTACTTCTGGTACTTCTCCAGGTACTACTCAAGATACAAATTTTAATTATAGTAATACATACTATAGTATGACTTGTACAAATGGTCCGAGTGGTACATATCAAGCAAGTGTAACAACTCCTACTCCTGATGCTTATGTGGGAATGTGTATTGCGAACTATGTTGTAAATACAAATACAACTTGTCAGGGTTCTGGAGGGGCTGTTGTTTCAAAGGTCACAGGATCAAATCCTACACGTTATGAAGGTATAACAACTCTTTCTGTAACTCCTACAAATGGATTCACCAGTAGTATATCTGTAACAAAACCAAGCGGAATTACTGGTACATTTACTCTAACTCCAACTACTGGATTTTCTGGAATTTCTGCAGGCGGAACTTATGGAACAGTAGATGCTAAGTTATCATTAACTCAAACTCAATACACAAATTTGTTTAATGCAATGAGCAATAAAGTACTTCAAACAATAAATCTAACCGCTACTGGTAGTGCACAGAATGTAAATTCTAAAACTGTTAAATTAAACTTCTGTGATTCTTCAGCTACATCATCTTCTACCGGAAGTTCTTCAAGCTCTGGAACTTCTTCATCTACTGGAAGTGTTAAGCCAGTTTATAAACCATTCTAAGTAATAAATATATATGAAAAAACAATTTACAAAAAATTCTATAGCATTAATACTCGGTATGGTTGTGGCTCTGACTTTTTCTTATGCAAATGCTATGTCGCGCCCTACGGTAACTACATCTTCATATCCTGAAATATTTAATGAAGGAACAAAAACTCAGATTAAAAACGGACAACTTACATTAAAATCTTTTATTGCTGGTGATTATGGGACAAATAATTCTACAAATGTTTTTGCTATAAACAGTCTAGGGGCTATTGCTATTGGAAAAAAGATTGATGCAAATACTTTTACTTCAGGAATAGCTCTTGATGTTACAGGTACAACAAGTATTAAAGGATCTATACGCTCTTCTGTTTTAGCTAAAGGAGCGACACGCCCACTCTGTGTAAATTCTGATGGTAAGATTGATACATGTAATGTTGTTGAGTTTACTACATCGACTACAAATGTAACTAAGTATGCTGCTCTTCAGATTCCATATGGTGTTACTTCTATGAACGTTGAAGTTTATGGTGGCGGAGGTGCTGGATATGGAGATAAAAATGGAGCTTTTAGTAATGGAGATAGTTCTTATATAAAAGGTAATACCGTGTCCTTGTTTGCTAATGGTGGTGGAGGAGCTATGTATGTTGGAGTTCCGGGTAAAGGAGGAACTTCAACTCCAACTTCAGCTTCTGGCAGTGTTTCAAATATAACTAATATTACAGGTGGTGATGGAGGGACTCCTGGTTCTAGTAATACAGGATATACCCCAACTCAATTAGGATCTACATATTTTTGTAATACAGGAGGTAATAATTTTACAATGTATTATTTAATGAAAGGTGGTGTTGGTGGTGATGGAACTTATGGTGGTAAATCTGGTAATGGAAATAATACTACTATAGCTAGTGGTAATTCTGGTGGTCCTACTTCTTATGTTTATGGTAATGGGACTGTATTGTTTGATTTTACTTCAAATCCTTGTGGTACTTACGATGATACGAATGCTGATGATTGGTTACCTAGTAGTTTAAAAAATCTTAGGCCAGGAAATAATGGGGTAAATGGAACTCTTGGTCAAGGTGGGGGTGGTTTTGGAGGTAAAGGAGGTGTATCTGCTTTTACTCAAGATACTAGTTGTAGTTCTGTTTCTACTAATAGTTCAAGTTGTTATGGTGATGTAGGTGCTGCGGGTGGAGGAGGAGGAGGATATATTAAAGCTGATGTTTCTGTAAGTGGTGGCCAGACATTTTATATAAAAGTTGGTGGTGGTGGTACTACAGCATATACTAGTTGTAATCAAAATAACCAAAATACTTGTAATAACTTATATGGCGGTGGGGCTATATCTGGTAATGGGGGGGATGGTTATATTAAAATAACATATAATTAATTATGAAAAACTCATTTATATATACATTTTTAATATCGTTTACTCTTATTTTTGCGATGAATGCAATTGCTACAGACTATTCTTATGCTGGGCCTACAGCTTCACCACAGAGTTGCCAAGGTGGTGGATGTACTAATAATACAGATGGTTCTACTCCTTCTGATAACCCACTTTCACCGATTGATGTAACTTCTACTTCTCAGACTAAAAGTAATGCAGGTTTGTCTGTTAGTAAATTACTTGTGAGTGATACAGGTACTATTACTATAGATGCTGTGGGTGATATAGGTATTGGTAAAACTCCTGCTAAAGATGTGCGTGTAGATGTAACAGGGTCTGTAAAATCATCTAGTCTTGCTGGTTCTGGTACAGCAAAATTATGTACTGATTCTAGTAATGGTTCGTCGACAACAGGTTATCCATTAGTAAGATGTTAAAAAATATGAAAAAATTTTACACAGTAGCGTTTCTTTTAGGGGTTTTTGTGTTAGTAGGTAGTCTTGCAAATGCCGCACCTTCTTCTTCTCCAATTAGTGGTAATCCAAATAAATTAATCACTCAATTATCTATAGATCAAGCAAAGAATGGTTCTATAGGTGTTACTAAAATGCTTGTAGGTGATCTATCAACTAATACACCTACCCTTGCTAAATTTACTTCGACAGGGCTTCTTGGTGTAATGTTGCCAAGTTCTGCAAATCCATCCGAAGCTCTTGATGTAAATGGTTCTATTCGTTTATCTGATTTAAATATACCTAATCGTAGTGTGTGTGCCGATAAAGATGGAACTTTTATTAATTGTGGTTTTGCTGAATATAAATACACAGGAAATTCTACAACTTCAACTGAAACTTTTACTGTGCCTTCAGGTATAACTTCTTTAACAGTTGAGCTATGGGGAGCAGGTGGTTCTGGTTACGGTGCTTATAATTCAGCAGAACATAGCCCTGATGATTATGCGTACTGTATTTCTGCTGGTGACTATTATTGTATTTCTGGTGGTTCAACTTTTTTCTATGATAAAAATAATAGTAGTACCGTTTTGTTTCAAGCAAAAGGTGGTAAGGGTCCTACATCTTCAACTACTGGAGGAGGCGGCGGTAGTACATATGTTAAAAGTGGTATAACAGCAACCACAACTACTAATGGAGCCCAAGGGGGAGCTGGTTCTTCTGGAGCTAGCACCACAAATGGTTCTATTACTTGTTCTGGAACAACTCAGACAACAAAAAAACCTGGAGCTGGTGGTAATGGTGGTACTGGTGGTAAATCTGGTGATGGTTTTAGTACTCCTGGAGGGTTGGGTGGTTTAGCTGGTATAGCTTTAACTAGTTTTTCTACAACGGCTTTAAAATGTGCTGATTATGATGATGGTTCAACGCCACGTCGAGGCTTAGGTTTCCTTGGTGATAATGGTTTCACTGGAATTTATGGTGCAGGTGGGTCAGGTGGTGGTGGGCGTGGAGGCGATGCTGATTTAGATAAAAATAATACTTGTGCAACAAATGTTTTTGGAGGTAATACTGTTAGTTGTGCTAGCGCTGCGTCTGGATATGCAGGAGGAGGAGGAGGAGGATATATTAAAGCTACAATTTCTGTTACACCTGGTGATACATATAATATAAAACTTTCTCATGGAGGTGTTCCTCAGGGGAGAGTTGAAACTACTGGATGTTTTTTGAATGCACACTGGGGTGGAACTTGTGATGTTGGTTCTATGAGCGGTGAAGGCTCTCCTGGTTATGCTCGGCTTTCTTGGTAATAATAATTTTAAACTAAAATCCCCCGTTTTTTGGGGGATTTTATTTTTATTTTGCTATAATGTTTTATATGCAAGTTGATGAAAATAAAATTTTTGATTTAATAAAAGAATCTGGTCTTGTTTCAAAAACTGATCTTGGTGTTGCTTTAAAAAAAGCAAAAGAGAAAAATCAAACTATTGGTGATGTTCTTGTGAGTGAAGGTAAGCTCACCGAGAAAGATTGGAGAAGTATGCAAGCTGTCGCTCTTGGAATTCCTTTTGTTTCATTAAAAAATGAAAAAATTGATTTTGCTGTATTGTCTTTGATTCCTGAACCAATCGCTCGTAACAATAATATTATCGCATATAAGAAAACATCAGCTGGGCTTGAGGTGGCGATGCTTGATGTTGATGATCTTTCTGTTATTGATTTTATAAAAAAGAAAGTTGGATTAAAAATTCTTCCACGATTAACTAGTTCTGATTCTATTAAAGAAGCACTTTCTCAATATAAAAAAAGTTTGGAGGCTGATTTTCAAGATATAATAAAAAAAGAAAGCGTTTCTTTGAATACACAAAGTGATTCAAATTCTTCTGAAGAATCTGATGAAAAGAAATTAAAAGAAATGGCTGAAGATTTACCCATTGTAAAAATCGTCGATACTCTTATTTCTCATGCTATATTGCAAGGTGCATCTGATGTGCATATTGAACCGAGTGAAAATTCAGTCATAGTTCGGTATCGTATTGATGGAATTTTGCATGATGCTATGACATTACCTAAAGATACTTCTCTTGGTATCACTGCACGCATAAAAGTTCTGTCGAATTTAAAGCTCGACGAAAAGAGATTACCACAAGATGGAAGATTTAAAATTATAAATGATCAAGGTAAAGTTTCTTTTCGTGTTTCTACATTGCCTATTTATTATGGAGAGAAAACTGTAATTCGTATTTTGCGTGAAAGTTCAAAGGGTTTTACTCTTGAAGGTTTAGGTTTTCATGGTGATGCACTTGAAACTATTCATGATGGTATGAAACAAAGAACTGGAATGTTACTTACTGCAGGTCCTACGGGTTCAGGTAAAACAACTACACTATATACAATGCTTGATATATTAAATACTCCAGATGTAAATATTTCAACTATTGAAGATCCTATCGAATATCA
>CAZMDL010000063.1:0-8297 GCA_964565285.1 uncultured Candidatus Saccharibacteria bacterium | reverse complement strand
TTGCTTAGCAACGTTTGAAACATGAATTGGCATTGAGATCTCTACCATTTGACCTTTTTCACCCTTACGAGCTTTAACGTTTTTCTTTTTCATGTTTACACCTGTAATAACCACCATATTAGTACTCGGAATAGCACGAGCAATTGTGCCCTTCTTTCCTTTACTACTACCTGCGATAACTATTACATTGTCTCCTTTCTTTACGTGCATAAAATTAATTCTTAATTATTATATAACCTCAGGTGCAAGAGAAATTATCTTTTGATAACCTCGCTCTGCAAGCTCTCTTGGAATAGGACCGAACACACGTCCTGCTTTTGGTTCTGGCTTATCTTTTTCAAGAATTACCACTGCATTGTCATCAAAACGAATGTATGAACCATCCTTACGACGAAATGCATTTGTAGTACGAACCACCACAGCCTGACAAACATCCTTTTTCTTAATACCCTTACGAGGCTCTGCAACCTTTACTGAGATAACCACCTTATCACCAATGTAAGCATAACGACGTCGAGATGAGCCGAGCACTTTGAAAACCTTACCAACCTTACCGCCGGCGTTATCTGTTATTTTTACTACTGTTCCATCTTGTATCATATAATTATGCTACTACTTTAAAGTGTTTATCTTTAGAAATAGGCTTAGTTTCTTCTATCTCGACCTTGTCTCCAACTTTTTTACTATTTGTCTCATCGTGAGCCTTGTACTTCTTACTGATTTTAATTCTTTTCTTGTACTTTGGGTGCTCAACGAAACGAGTTACAGAAACAACAACTGTCTTATCCATCTTGTCTGAGATAACTACACCAGATTGTCTCTTTTTTGTATTTACTTTTTGTTCAGTCTTTGTCATATATAAAAATTATTGTCTTGCTACTACACGAGTCTTCATAGGAAGCTTAGCTCCTGCTTTACGAAGAGCTTCACGTGCGACAGCTTCAGTTACACCATCGACTTCAAAAATAACACGTCCTGGGCGAACTTCAAAGCAGTAACCCTGTGGATCACCTTTACCCTTTCCCATTCCCACCTCAGCAGGCTTTGCAGTAAAAGGACGATCTGGGAAAATACGAATCCAAACACGTCCAACTTTTGTAACAGTACGAGTAAGAACTTTACGAGCAGATTCGATTTGATTTGATTTTACGCGAGCAGCAGTTTCAGCCTTTAGTCCGTATGAACCAAAAGAAAGAGTACTACCACGAACTTCTGGAGTTACCTTAGTAGGGTTCTTTCGGCCTGTTTGCCACTTTCTAAATTTTACTTTTTTCGGAATTAACATAAAAATTATTTATTTGAATCATTAAAAACCTCACCACGGTGAATCCAAACCTTTATACCGATATCACCGTATGTCATATGAGCTTTTTCACGAGCGAAATCAACGTCGGCACGAAATGTTTGTAGAGGAATAGAACCACGCTTAATCTGCTCAGAACGAGCGATTTCAGCACCACCTAAACGTCCACCGATAAAGATACGAGCTCCTTTTACTCCACGAGCCTGCATTACCTTTTCAATCATTTGCTTCAATACACGACGGTATGGAAGACGCTTTTCAAGACCCTCTGCAATAGCACATGCCACAATAGCTGCATCTGCATCTGGGTTTGTAACTTCAACAATATCAAATTTGAAATCTTCTGGAATAGCAACCTTTGCTTTCTTAAGCATAGTAATCATATCAGTCTTAAGCTTTGTAGCACCATCACCACCACGACCGATAATCATACCTGGACGTGAAGTGTGAACCATAACCTTTGTAGCTTTTGCGCCACGTTCGATTTCGATTCTTGAAACATAAAATCCGCGTAATTTCTTATCAAGAAACTTACGAATAAGTACATCACTCTTTAGGAGATCTTTGTAATTCTTATCAGCAAACCAACGACTTTTCCAGTCGCGCAGTATTACTAGTCTATGTGCATATGGGTGTACTACTTTTGACATAAAATTATTTTGCAGATTTTGCCTTAGCTGGCTTTTTTACTTTTTTAACGACTTCTTTTTCTTTCAATGTAAGAACAACATGACTTGTACGCTTGTTAATGCGAGAAGCACTACCACGAGCACGAGGCATAGAACGCTTAAGAACAATACCTTTGTTCACTGTTACAGTACTTACAACTAAATTATCCTTTTCAATACCATCATTTGCTTTTGCATTAGCTACAGCTGAGTCAAGAAGTTTCTTTATAGGTAAAGAAGCACGCTTTGGAAGTGCATTAAGCTCAATAAGAGCATCTGATACTCTCTTTCCTTTAATAAGGTCTGCTACGAGGCGAACCTTACGAGGTGACTGTCTGTAATTTTTAAGAATTGCTTTCATATATTAATTATTTCTTCTTAGCATCAGTAGATGTCTTAGCGGCCTTTGCAGCTGAGATTTCAGCTTCTTTCTTCTTCTGTTCTAATTCTTTCTGCATTTTACCTCCATGGCGTGTAAACTTACGTGTAAGAGAAAATTCCCCCAAACGATGCCCCACCATATTTTCAGTAACTAGTACTTCTACGTGAACCTTACCGTTATGAACACCAAAGTTAAAACCAACCATTTCAGGCGAGATTTGGCATGCACGTGACCATGTTTTTATAACACCTGTTTCAACAGGCTTCTTACCAGCTATTTTTTTCAATAACCTTTCGTCAACGTATGGTCCTTTTTTGATTGATCTTGTCATATATTTAAAATAAAGCTCAAGCGAGCTCGTACGGCTATATTATACTAAAGCTCAATTTTAGTCAACTACCCTACCTCATACTTGACATTGTTTGTTTTAAATATAGTATGAGTAAAAACAATTTTAAAAATAAATATGGAAAATCTAAAAAATCTCACAACAATTAGCCGAGAGTTAGCTCTTGCAGGGCTACAAATTGGTGCAATTAAAATTAATCCAGATAAACCATTCTTATGGGCTTCTGGAACGTACAATCCTATCTACAACGACAATCGAATGTTTTTGTATTACCCTGAATTACGCAAACTAATCATTAACGGTTTTATTCTATTAATTAATGAGATACAAGCAACAAACGCAAATTATATCCCAGATATAATAGCCGGCACATCAACAGCTGGTATTCCACATGGATACGGACTTGCTCAAGAACTAAATCTACCTTTTATTTATATAAGAGATGAACCCAAAAAACATGGAATGAAAAACCAAATTGAGGGCATTGATTCAGACAAACATTTAAACGGAGACAATGTATTACTGATAGAAGACTTAATATCAACCGGAGGTAGTAGCGTTAAAGCTGGACAAGCAATTCGGTATGCCAATGGTAGTAGTGAGTCATGTTTCTCTATTTTTAATTATGATTTATGGCAAGCCAAAAGTATGTTTAAAGGAGAAATAGCCTTTAATAAAAGTACGGGTGAAAAATTAACAAAAATATGTAATGTATTTTCATTAATACATTATTCTAATATTTTACAATTAGGAATTGAGCATAAATACATAAATAAACAAAAAGAAAATTTATTAAATGAATGGATAGAAGATCAAGAAAATTGGGGTGATAAAAACGGTTTTCCGAGAGTACAAAAATAAGTAAATTTATTACAAAAAAGGCATAGTTTTCACTATGCCTTTTTTATTTTATTCAAATAATGTACTAATCAACATCCACCAAATTACCCCTGCAAACAGAAATGATGTTATTCAATCGAACAACCTCCTCGCGAGCAGCCTCCTTATAATCTATATCAGGTGATGCATAAAGCACTGAACGAGAAACATTAATTATTATTCCTGATGTATCATCATTAAAACCTGCCTTTAAAGCAGGCTCTATTTGTGCTTGCTGTGCACCAATACCAGGAATCAATAACCATTTATCATTACCAATTTTTTTACGGATATCTGCAATTTGCCCAGGATAAGGAGCTCCAGTTACGAGTCCAATGTTATCGGACCAAGATACTGCCTTAGAAGAAACATATTCGTACAATGGCATAGATTTTTCTTTTATATTATCCAGCAAAGCATGCTCTCCTCCTGTTGCAAATGGCTGTACTTTTTGTTTTTCATTTGGATTAAACGGTAAAACATAAACTCCTTGAAATTCTTCCGCTCCTTGGTTTGAAGTCTGTGCAAGAACAAACAAAAGCTTATTAGGATCAACAAAAAATGGTTCGTTTGCTTTACCACCAAGGTAAGGACTAATAGTCGCGGCATCAAATTTCATTACATTAAACAATGCCTTAAAATAAGCATCGTTAGTATTACCAATATCACCACGCTTACCATCCCCAATACGAAGAACATCCGGTGCTACACTTTCCATATAAGGAATAATTTCTTCTTCTAAAGCCTGCATTCCCTTCCAACCGTATTGTTCAAAAAATGCTAAATTTGGTTTATAGGCAGAAACAACATTACATGTTGCATCAATAATTCCTTTTAAGAATTCAACAATAGCACCTACTTCGTCCAAATGTTTATCCTTTATGTATAAAGGAATTTTAGAATAATCGGGATCTAAACCGACACATACAAAAAGGCCGTTAGCTGCCTTTGCTTTTAAAATTGATAATGAATTTCTCATGTTACTTTATATTAAATTGTTTAGGATTTCGTTTGATAGTATATATTTAGAAAGAATAAGTCAATAAAACTAAGATGCAAAAAATTAACTGGTATAGTACTATAATGTAATATGCATCATAAAGAAAAAAGACAGAGATCACTTTTAAAAGCACTCACATACAGAATTTTAAGCGTTATAATTGATTATATAATTATTTATTCTATTACTCGTGAATACGAAAAATCTATTGCTATAGTAGCACTATCTAATGGAGTAAGTTTGTGTTTATATTTCGCACATGAACGTGCTTGGAATAAAATCAAATGGGGTCGCCACACACACGAACCTTTTAATCCTACATTAGGATAAAAAGTATTTTTGGTAAAAAAATAACTACTCCTACTATACAAGCAACAAGTACTGCAAATAATACAGCACTGGCTGCTACGTCTTTTGTGTCGCGAGCATAAGGATGATAAGTAGGACTTGTGAGATCTATATCAACTTCAATAGCTGTATTTATAATTTCTGTAATAAAAACAATAGCTACAGCAAAAAGTAAAAATAACCATTCTGTAGAACTTATATCTAAAATCAATCCTAAATATAGAGCAAGTAAAGTAAAAAAAACATGAACCCAAGCATTATGAGTTGTTTTCAAAAAAACCATAAAACCACGCCAAGCATGATTTGTACTTTTTAATCTAGAAACAATTGAAAATCGTTTTTTCTCTGAAAGGTTTTCCATATTTATATTATACACCGCAAACAAAAAGCACCCAATGGGTGCTTTTTGTTTGATAGAGAGTTTTTAATTATTTTGAACCTTTTGATTTTCCAACCTTTCGGCGAGAAACAATAAGGTGGTTTGAGTATTTCTTTGGAGTTCTACTCTTCTGGCCTTTACCAGTTGGCTTACCCCACATACTCTTCGCACGACGCAAACCTCGGCCTTGAGCACCTTCACCTCCTCCGTATGGGTGGTCTACAGGGTTCATGGCAGATCCACGAACAGTTGGGCGAATACCCTTCCAGCGTGAACGTCCTGCTTTACCAAAGTTTTGAAGTTTATATTCTGAGTTTGAAACTTCACCAATACATGCCCATGCATTTTCTGGAATCTTACGAACCTCAGTTGATGGCATTTTAATATTTGTGTATCCATTGTCATTCGCTACTACTTGAGCAAAACTTCCTGCACTACGCACGAGCTTTGAACCATTACCAGCTTTTATTTCAATGTTGTATACAAAAGTAACAACTGGTATAAGTTTAAGTGGCAAACGATTACCTGGTGTAAGTGGTGCTTTTTGTGAAACGATAAATTTATCACCTACTTTTACAGATTTTGGAAGAACTACATAACGCTTTTCCCCATCTGCATATATAGCAAGACCGATAAATGCACTACGATTTGGATCATATTCTACAGAATCAATCTTTGCTGGAATTTCATGTTTATTGTACATGAAGTCCACCATACGATAGAGACGCTTATGTCCACCACCTTTATGGCGAGTAGTAATACGTCCAAAACTATTTCTTCCTACAGCACGCTTACGCCCATAAGTAAGAGACTTTTCTGGTTCAGAACGAGTAAGTACCTTCTTATAAGAAACAGTAGTTTGATGACGTCTTGATGGAGTTGTTGGTCTATATGTTTTCATAAAAATTATACAAATTCTATCTTATCACCCTTTTTTAAATACACGACCGCTTTCTTTCCACCCTTTTTTACACCCATTTTTCCACGAACAAAAACAACTTTTTCAGTAATTTTTGTCATACCAACACGTACTGGTGTAACACCATAAAGAGCTTTAATAGCTTTCTTTATTTCATTCTTAGTTGCATTTGTTGCAACATTAAATGTGTACGCACCTTTCTCTACACTTTTTGCAGCTTTTTCAGTAATACGTGGACTGATTATAAGTGGATGAGTTTTTGTAGTTTTCTTTGCTTCTACTTCAGTATTCTTTTTTGTTTTTGTAGTTGCCATAAATTATTTTTTCTCCATCTTACCACCTAAGAATGCGAAACTCTCAGTAGGATAAGCAATGATTACAAATTTGTGTGACAAAATATCGACAGGATTCATATTTCGTACTTCATCAACAAAAATAGAAGGAATATTAGCAAAACTTTTCTTTACTACTTCATTCTTTGCTGGAACAGTAAGGTAAGTATTTACTTTCTTTGTAGAACCGAGCTTTTCAAAGCCAGAAACTTTCTGAAGTGCAGACAATACAGATGCTGCATCTTTAGTCTTTATATTTGAAAGAGCAAGCTCTTCAACAAATAATATTTGACCACGACGCATCTTTTCTGAAAGAACAGAATAAAGAGCCTTTGCCTTCATTTTCTTGTTTATCTTTTGAGTATAAGATTTTTCATTACGAGGACCATGAGCCACACCTCCACCAACCCAGATAGGACTACGTGAAGAACCGTGACGAGCACGCCCTGTTCCCTTTTGTTTCCATGGTTTCTTACCACCTCCACGAACTTCTCCGCGAGATTTAGTATGAGCCACAGGAGTACGAGCATTTGCTTGCATAGCTGTCACTACTTGGTGAACTAAGTCAGCATTAAACTTTACTCCGAAAATTGATTCAGGTAGAGCAATAGTGCCAACAGATTTTCCTTTTTGATTGTATACTTGTGCTTCCATATAACTATCCGACAATTTCTACAAGCGTCCCGCGTCGTCCAGGGATCGCACCTTTAATGATTAATTGATTATTTGCTGTATCGACATCAACAATCTTTAAGTTCTTTACTGTAATACGATCTCCACCTGTACGTCCTGCCATGCGCATACCTTTTGGTACACGAGCACGAAGACCTCCACTAATAGAACCTGGCTCACGTTCAGAGTGCTTCTGACCGTGTGTACGAGGACCTCCAGCGAATCCATGACGCTTAACTACACCTTGGAAACCTTTACCTTTTGAAAGGCCTGAAACAGTTACTACATCACCTTTTGCAAATGTATCTACTGTTACAGTGTCACCAAGAGCTAGTGCATCATTTGTACGGAACTCACGAAGATGTTTAAAAGCTCCAGTTTTTACGTGGCCCAAATGAGCCTTCGTAGCACGTTCTTTTTTTTGTTCAAGAAAGGCCATCTGAAGAGCTTGATACCCATCTTTTTCTGCAGTTTTCACTTGTGTTACTACTATCGGACCAGCTGAAATAACCGTTGCGGGTATAACTGTACCGTCAGTATCGAAACACTGCACCATATGCTGTTTTTTACCAAGAATAAATTTCATAATAGATTTACATCATCTTCACATCAATATCAACGCCTGACGGAAGGGACAGATTAGTTAACGCTTCAATTGTTTTCTGATTTGGATTTAGGATATCGATTACACGCTTGTGAATACGGATTTCGAATTGTTCACGAGCATTTTTGAAAACGAAAGATGCTCTGTTTACTGTATACTTCTTAATTTCTGTAGGAAGTGGAATTGGTCCGACTATTTGTGCATCATAGCGCATAGCGGTATCAATAATTTGCTTGACTGAAGTGTCAAGAATTTTGTTCTCGTACGCTCGCACTCTAATACGTAGTCTTACGATTCCGTCTTCCTTTGCTTTTGTAGTTTTATTTGATTTTGATTTTACTGTTGTCATTTTTGTTTTTTATCTCTTTCTCAAGAAATAATTTGGAAGGCGTTTATGCAATAATCTTTGTAACCACACCGGCACCTACTGTCTTACCACCTTCACGAATAGCGAAACGAGTA
>CAZMDL010000062.1:0-1877 GCA_964565285.1 uncultured Candidatus Saccharibacteria bacterium | reverse complement strand
GGAGAAATATTTTAATCGAAGGCGGTCTGAATTCTTTATTTGACATAAATGCTAATTTATTATAATGTGAAGAAAAAAGTTAAATAATTAAATTCATAAATAATGGAAAATTTAGATTTTAGCACGCAACCGAAAGAAATTATTACATATAATTTTGGAGACATGATAACTCGAGAAAATTTTATTAATTTTTTAATTATGAGTTATGCAGTTTCTAGAGGTAATTTTGTTATACAAAAAGTATTTTTTGAAATGATGCAACAAAAGGTGGGATTTCAGTACGAAGAAGTTATTAAAAATCTTTACAAATGTGGCTCATTTGAAGCACTTTCACAGCAAGAACAGGATTTATTTATACAAGCATTTCGTTCTGTTAAAAAACACCTAGACAATTTTATAGAAATGGAGATAGAAGATGAAATACGTGATGAATTTGATGGATTGTATGATAGGCCTAAAGATCTAGGTTCTATTGCATTTACTACTGCACTTCAATTTTTTGATTTTAATCAAATAAATTCTGTAAATGATTTTTTGAAAGTTTCGTCAGAATTTAATAAAAGATTTAAGAATATTTTGAATTAAAATTTCTAATATTATAAATAATAAAGCTGGACGTATATGCGTTCAGCTTTTTTGTTTACTGTTTTTTAATTCTACAATAAAATCATCTATGGGCACATCCCGCCCAGCAGCAAGGGCGGCGCATGCCACTTTTGAGTTTTGAGAGTGCTTTCGTGATGCGGATATTTCTGGTCTCAGCTTTCTTTCCGGATATGACCCAACAAATCCATTCATTACGAGCAAGTGGGGTAATATCTTTCCATGTCCTATACGCCTCCTGAGATGCATTCAATGCTTGTTTGAAATCTTTCGGTAGTTCATGAATTGTATTTTTTGAAAATGCTTCTTTTTTCATAAGACAAACTATACGAGTGTTTCTGTTTTAATCTTCAGTAATTCTATTTCTTCATCTGAAAGGGTATCTTCATGCTTTGTAATAAAATTATTAATGATATCTTTATTCTTTTCTTGCCCTGCGAGTCGTAAGACTTCTTTTAATAATGCTTTTCTTTCTGGTGTTCCTGATTCTTCGATGACAGCAACTGAAAGCTCGAGGTTTTCATATGCCTGTTTGTATCGCTCTCTAATTTCTTCTGTCATTATACTGGTTGTTTCAGGAATTTCTTTTTGTTCTATATTTTCTTTATATGTCTGATACGAAATTTGTTTTTGCACGAGCTCTTTCTGTTTTTCCAATGGAATTTGTCCCCAGGTATCTCGAGGATAGCCTAGGTCTGCTAGGGCTTGATTAAATTGATTATTATTTGGAAGTTTTTCTTTAAACATGTAAATATAATAACATAAAATAATTTTGAAAGGGATTTATTATTTTGTTATAATAATAAAATGAAAAAATATAAAATAATTTTTTGGGTGACAACAAGCATTATATTCTTGGCTGAAGGGGTAATGCCAGCTCTTACTTCACAGAGTCAAATGTCTATCGATGGGATTACAAGTTTAGGTTATCCTGTGTACTTTGTAGGAATGCTTGCTTTCTTTAAGGCTGTTGGGGCTATTGTGCTTATGTTTCCAAAGTTCCCAAAGAATGTAAAAGAATGGGCATATGCTGGGTTTGGTATCGATTTCATTTGTGCCTTTCTTAGTATTTATTTTGTAGTTGGATTGACTAGCATGCTACTCATTCCACTTCTTGCTATGGTATTACTCGTGGCTTCTTATATTTCTTATAAAAAGGTTTATTAAAAGATATAAAAACACTAAAACCCCACCAAATATTTGGTGAATTTTTATATTTGCCAAAACATATAAATTGTTATAATGTAAAGAAAAATAACATTTATAATTATATA